>NZ_JBJHAF010000015.1:0-122128 GCF_054050855.1 Blastococcus sp. SYSU DS0539
CCACCCGACATGGCCACCCTCGGCCCCCCGCCTCCCGAGGCCCCACCCCCGGCATGGCCACCCACCAGATGGCCACCAGCCGCCGCCACCACGCGGGACGCCGACCACCTCGACCCAGCCCCCTTCTGAGACCGAGTCGCGTTCGCGTGGCCATGGCGGTCCCGACGAGGGGGACGTGCGTCTGCCGTGTGTGCCGTTCATGGCCGGGCGCGGGCTGCGCTCAGGCGGGCAGTACCTCGGCCAGCCAGGAAGCGGCGGCCGCCCCGACGAGGTCCGGGTTCTTCTTCAGCGAGTGGTCACCCGGCACGGCGTACACGGACGCGTGCGACCGCCCGGCCAGCACCGCGGCCACGTCGGCCGGCGCACCGAACGCATCGGTCTCGCCCTGCACCACCACGACCGGCACGGACACCCCGGTGAGCTCGTCCGCGCGGCTCTTCTCCGGTCGGCCCGGCGGGTGCAGCGGGAAGGCGAGGGCCAGCACGCCGTCCGCGCCGACCTGGGCCGCCGTGCGGCAGGCCACCCGAGCCCCGGCGCTGCGCCCGCCCACGACGAGCGGCCCGGCCAGGTGCCCGGTGCCGGAGAGGTGGGCGAGCACCGCCCGCCAGCCCTCGTCCAGCCGCGCGGGGGCCGGCGCGATCCGCTTCCCGGCCACCCGCCACGGCTGCTCGATGCGCAGCACCCGCCAGCCCGCCTCGGCGGCGTCCCGGGCCACGGCCAGCAGGTCGGCCGACTCGACGCCGCCGCCGGCGCCGTGCCCGAGCAGCAGCGTCCCGCGGGCGCCGCCGTCGGTCAGGTGCGCGCGGGCCGGGCCGTGCGGGGTCCCGATGTCCAGGGCGGTCACCGCGGCGGCAGCGCCAGCAGCGCGTCGACGGCGGCGGCCAGGTCGCCGGCCTCGACGTGCGGCGGGTCGTAGACGGCCGGGTAGACCCGCTCGCTGCGCGGGAACCAGGCCCCGGTCAGGCCGGCCCGCTGCGCGCCGTGGACGTCCCAGCCGTGCGCGGCGACCAGCGCCAGCTGCTGCGGTTCGACGTCGCAGACCCCGGCCGCCCACAGGTAGACCTCGCGCGCCGGCTTCCACGCCCGCACCAGCTCGCTGGACAGCGAGCGCTCCACCAGCGCGCTGACGCCGCCCCGCTCCAGGGCGGCCTCGGCGACCCCGGGGCTCCCGTGGGTGAGCGTCACCACGCGGACGCCGGCCGACGCCAGCCGGCGCAGCGCGGGCTCCACGTCGGGGTGCGGGAACGTCTCGGCGAAGGTGTCGGCGACCTGCGACCGCTGCGCCTCGGACAGGTCGGTGACCTGGGCGAGCGCGGAGTCGAAGGTGGCCCGGAACGGCGCCCACGAGCCCACGGCCACGCCGGCGAACCCGGTCTGCAGGGTGCGGGCGAACACCGTCGCCAGCAGGGAACCGGGCCGGCCGGTCTCCTCGAGGGTGGCGCGCACCGGGGCCAGGTCGAGCAGCGTCTCCATGACGTCGAAGGCCACCACGTCGGGCCGGGTGCGGGTCATCCCGTCATGCTGCCGGGCGGCCGGGCTCATCGCCCGGCGTCACCGGGGTGGGCGGCACCGTCCCCGCCCGCCAGTGCCGGTGGATGTCGCGGTAGCGCTTGAGGATCAGGTACCCGACGCCCAGCGCGACGGCGGCGACGATGGCGTAGTCGACGTACTTCAGGTTCTCCTGGATGAAGTTGCCGGCGAGCACCCCGAGGCTCACCAGCACGGTGTTCCAGATCAGGCTGCCCGCGGCCGAGTAGACGATGAACTGCCAGAACGGCATCCGCACGACGCCGGCGGGCACCGAGATGAAGCTGCGCACGATCGGCACCATGCGGCCGAAGAAGACCGCCGCGCGGCCGTGCCGGGCGAACCAGTCGAAGGTCTTGTCGACGTCCTCGGTCTGCACCAGCGGCAGCCGGTCGAGGAAGCGGTGCGAGCGGCGTGGCCCCAGCGCCCGGCCGATGTAGTAGAAGAAGATCGCGCCGACCACCGAGCCGAGCGTCGCGAAGAGGACCACGGCCACGGCGTTCATCTCGCCCTGCCGGATCAGCACGCCGGCCAGGCCGAGCACCGCCTCGCTCGGGATCGGCGGGATCACCGTCTCGAGCAGGATGCTGAGCCCCACGCCGACGGGCCCGAGCGTTTCGACCAGGTCGAGCAGGAATCCGGTGATGCCACCCTCGTCGGAGGCTGCGGCGGCGAGGAGGGACATGGTCTCCACCGTATCGGCGCCCTCGGCCCGCCGCCGCGCCCCAGGGCCGGCGCGCGGCTAGGTTCGCTTCCCATGCGGCAGCGCTTCACCGCCCGGGCCGTCGTCGTCGGCGACCGTGCGGGCACCGTCGTCCCCGACGGCGTCGTCGACGTGGCCGACGGCGGGATCACCTGGGTCGGCCCGGCGGCCGAGGCCCCGCCGCCCGGCGACGCCGACGTGGTGACCGTGCCCGGCGTGCTGACGCCCGGGCTGGTCAACGCCCACTCGCACGCGCCGATGGTGCTGTTCCGCGGCCAGGGCGAGGGGCTGCCCCTGGACCGCTGGCTGCGCGAGGTCATGTGGCCGCGGGAGGGCCGGCTCACGCCCGAGGACGTCGAGGTGGCGATGACCGCCGCGTCGGCGGAGATGCTGGGCAACGGGATCACCACCAGCGTCGAGATGTACTTCCACCCCGAGCGGATCGCCGCCGCGGTGGGCACCACCGGCGCGCGGGCGGTCATCGCCACCCCGCTGCTGCCGCTGCCGGGCATGCCCCCGATGGCCGAGCAGCTCGACGCCGCCGTCGCGCTGGCCGAGGGCGCCCCCCGCGACGGCGTGGTCGAGTACGGCCTGGGACCGCACGCCGCCTACACCGTGCCGCTCCCGGTGCTCGCCGACGCGGCCCGGGCCGCGCGCGAGCACGACCTGCTGCTGCACCTGCACGTCGCCGAGACCACCGGCGAGGGGGCGGACCTGATGGCCGCGCACGGGCTGTCGGTCCCCGCGCTGCTCGCCTCCTACGACGTGCTGGGCGGCCGGGTGCTCGCCGCGCACTGCGTGCACCTGGACGACGGCGACCTGGACCTGTGGCGGGAGTACGACGTCGCCGTCGCCCACTGCCCGGCCAGCAACGCGAAGCTGGCCAGCGGGGTGGCGCCGGTGCGGCCGATGCTCGACCTGGGGATCCGGGTGGGGCTGGGCACCGACGGCCCGGCGTCCAACGACTCCCTCGACCTGTTCGCCGATCTGCGGCTGGCCGCGGGGATGGCCCGGCTGCGCGAGCGGTCGGCGACCGCGCTCACCGCCGCGGAGGCGTTCTGGCTGGCCACCGGGGCGGCCGCCGACGCGATCGGCCGCCCCGATCTGGGGCAGCTCGCCGCCGGCCGGCGGGCCGACCTGGTGCACGTCGACACCCGCCACCTGGTCTTCGAGCCGGTCGGCGACCCGGCGGACGTGCTGGCCCACCTGGTCTGGTCCGGCGCGGGCCGGCACGTGCGGGACGTGTGGGTCGGCGGGCGACCGGTCGTGCGGGACGGGTCCGTTCCATCGGTGGACGTCGCCGCGCTGCGGACCGAGGTGGCCGAGCGCGCCGCCCGCCTGGCCACGGGATGAGCGACCGGCGCCCGGTCAGGCGCGCAGGCTGATCGTCTCGCCGCGGTAGGCCGGCCGCACGGTGCCGGGCAGCTCGCGGCGGGCGACCTCGGCGACGAACTCGCCCAGCGGCGAGGCGAAGACCGCGTAGTCGTCGTAGTGCACCGGCACGGTGACCGGCGGCTTCAGCAGCTCCACCAGGTCCGCGCCCTGGCGGCCGTCCATGGTCACGGTCAGCCCCAGCACCTTCGTCCCGCCGAGGTGCGGGATGACGACGTCGAGCGGGCCGCACCGCTCCAGCACCTCGCCGAGGAACGGCCGGTAGAGGGTGTCGCCGCTGATGTAGCCCCGCCAGCTCACCTCGCCGTCGCGCAGCAGCTCGAGCACGCTGCCCATCACCTGGGGCAGCACGCGGGCGAGCGGGCCGGGGCCGTGCACCCCCGGCACGGAGGTGACCCGCAGCGTCTCCCCGCCCCGGGTGAACGCGTGCGTCTGCCAGGGCCGCAGGTCGGCGGTGGCGGTGAAGCCGCGGTCGGCCAGGCACGACGCGGCCTCCGGTGTCGTGACCACCGGGGTCTCCTTCGTCAGCTCCCGGGTGGCGATGCGGTCCCAGTGGTCGCCGTGCATGTGCGACAGCAGGATGCCGTCGAGCTCGGGCAGCTGGGTCGGCTGGAGCGCCGGCTCGGTCAGCCGCTTGCTGCGCAGCCCGTAGCCCAGGCGCGCACGCTGGCCCCGGTGCAGGAAGTTGGGGTCGGTCAGCAGCGTGAAGTCGCCGATCCGGAGCAGCATCGTCGCGTTGCCGCCGAAGGTCATCGTCACGTCGTCCCCGGGCTGTGCCATGCGCAGGCGATTACCCGGGGCGTGCCGGCTCACCCGTGCCCGAGCGCTGGTAGACAGGAGGCCGTGCCAGCACCCCGCGCCATCGACGAGGCGTTCCTCTCGCTGCCGCTGTCCGCGCTCACCGACGCCGCGCTCACCCGGGCGGTCGACCTCGGCTGCGAGCACGCCGACATCCGCGTCGAGCGCATCCGCACCCAGACGATCAGCCTCCGCGACGCCCGCCCCGAGGCGTTCGTCGACGGCGAGGACCTGGGCCTGGCCGTCCGCGTGGTGCACGAGGGCACCTGGGGCTTCGCCGCGGGCGTCGTCCTCACCGCCGCCGAGGCGGTCCGGCTGGCCGAGGAGGCCGTGGCCGTGGCCCGGGTGGCCGCCGCGCTCAACTCCGACCGCATCGAGCTCGCGCCCGAGCCGGTGTACCCCGACGGCACGTACGTCTCCGCCTACGACGTGGACCCGTTCGCCGTCCCGGACGCGGAGAAGTCCGCGCTGCTGACCGAGCTGTCCGAGCAGCTGCTGGCCGCGGACGGCGTCGAGCACGTCCAGGCGAGCTGCATGCTGGTCAAGGAGCAGAAGTACTACGCCGACACCGCCGGCACCCGGACCCGCCAGCAGCGGGTGCGCATCCACCCCGACCTCACCGCGCTCACCGTCGACCGGTCCACCGGCTCGTTCGAGAGCATGCGCACGCTCGCCCCGCCGGCCGGCCGCGGCTGGGAGTACCTCACCGGCACCGGCTGGGACTGGCGCGCCGAGCTGGCCGAGATCCCCGAACTGCTGCGCGAGAAGACCAAGGCGCCGACGGTCGAGGCCGGCCGGTACGACCTCGTCGTCGACCCGTCCAACCTCTGGCTGACCATCCACGAGTCCATCGGCCACGCCACCGAGCTCGACCGGGCGATGGGCTACGAGGCCGCGTACGCCGGCACCTCGTTCGCCACGCCCGACAAGCTCGGCACGCTGCGGTACGGCTCACCGCTGATGACCGTCACCGGCGACCGCACCGCCCTGCACGGGCTGTCCACCGTCGGCTGGGACGACGAGGGCGTCGCGGGCCAGCAGTGGGAGATAATCCGCGACGGCGTCCTCGTGGGCTACCAGGTCGACCGGAACATGGCCCGGCGGCAGGGCATGGCGCGCTCCAACGGCTGCGCCTTCGCCGACTCCCCGGGCCACGTGCCGGTGCAGCGGATGGCCAACGTGTCGCTGCAGCCGGCCCCCGAGGGCCCCTCGACCGCGGAGATCATCAGCGGGGTCGAGCGCGGCATCTACGTCGTCGGCGACAAGAGCTGGTCGATCGACATGCAGCGCTACAACTTCCAGTTCACCGGCCAGCGCTTCTACCGGATCGAGAACGGCCGGCTCGCCGGCCAGCTGCGCGACGTCGCCTACCAGGCGACGACGACGGACTTCTGGGGCTCGATGAGCGTCGTCGGCGGCCCGCAGACCTACGTTCTGGGCGGTGCGTTCAACTGCGGCAAGGCCCAGCCGGGTCAGACCGCGGCGGTCAGCCACGGCTGCCCGACGGCGCTGTTCGAGAACGTGTCCGTCCTCAACACCGTCGAGGAGGCCGGGCGATGAGCAAGCAGCGTCCGCAGGACGTCGTCGAGCAGGCGCTGGCCGCCTCCACCGCGGACGGCCAGATCACCTACGTCGTCGAGGGGTCGGAGGCGAACCTGCGGTGGGCGGGCAACAGCCTCACCACCAACGGCGCGATGCGCTCCCGCCAGGTCGTCGTCATCTCCTTCGTCGACGGCGGCGCCGGCATGGCGGTGGGCACCGTGACCCGGTCGGGGACGCCGGACGTCGCCGAGCTCGTCGCCGCCAGCGAGCACGCCGCGCGCGAGGCCGGCCCGGCCGAGGACGCCGTGCCGCTGGTCGCCGAGGCGCCCCCGGGCGCCGGCGACTGGGACGCCGACCCGGCGGAGACCTCGATCGACGTCTTCGCCGAGTTCGCCCCCGCCCTGGGCCAGGCCTTCGGCGAGGCCCGCGACCGCGACGAGTTGCTCTTCGGCTTCGCCGAACACGGCATGAGCACCACCTACCTGGGCAGCTCCACCGGCCTGCGGCTGCGGCACGACCAGCCGACGGGACGGGTGGAGCTCAACGGCAAGACGCCGGACTTCGGCAGCTCGGTGTGGGCCGGGACCGGCACCCGCGACTTCTCCGACGTGTCGGTGGCCGGGCTCGCGGCGGAGGTGCAGCGGAAGCTGGCCTGGTCACGCCGCCGGGTGGACCTCCCGGCCGGCCGCTACGAGACGCTCCTGCCGCCCTCGGCGGTCGCCGACCTGATGATCTACCTGTACTGGACCATGGAGGCCCGGGACGCCGACGAGGGCCGCAACGTCTTCGCCCGGCCGGGTGGCGGCAACCGCACCGGCGAGCGGCTGGCGGCCCTGCCGCTGACCCTGCGCAGCGATCCGTACGCGCCCGGGCTCGAGGCCGCGCCGTTCCAGCTGGTCGGTGCGTCGTCGGGGGCGGCGTCGGTCTTCGACAACGGCATGGCCGCACCGGCGGTGGACTGGATCTCCGGCGGCGTCCTCACCAACCTGATCCGCCCGCGGGCGTGGGCGCTGAGGACGACCGCGCCGGCCACCGTCGCCGTCGACAACCTGGTCCTCGAGGAGCCGGGGGCGACCGCCACCCAGGAGGAGATGGTGGCGGCCACCGACCGAGGGCTGCTGCTGACGACGCTCTGGTACATCCGCGAGGTCGATCCCCAGACGCTGCTGCTCACCGGCCTCACCCGGGACGGCGTCTTCCTGGTGGAGGGCGGCGAGGTGACCTGCGCGGTGAACAACTTCCGGTTCAACGAGTCGCCGGTGGACCTGCTCGGCCGGGCGGTGCAGGCCGGCGTCACCGAGCGCACCCTGCCGCGGGAGTGGAACGACTGGTTCACCCGCACGGCGATGCCGACGCTGCGGGTCCCCGACTTCAACATGAGCAGCGTCAGCCCGGCCAGCTGACCCCGCTCCGGATTGCCCCCGTGACAGTTCCGCCAAGTCGATCTCCGCGCCCTGGCGGATTCTGACGGCGACGAGCCGTGTCGGCCGGATTACGCTCGGTGCCGGAAGAAGAGTTGATCGGGAGCTTTACCCCAGACCTGGTTCTGCCGAAACCTCTCGTAGCTCGGAAACGCCATGAACCGTACGCGAGCCCCGCTCCCACGGGGCTGTCGAGGGGAGGACTCCGTGAGCAGGAGTCGCAAGCCGTCCGTCTTCCAGGTGGGCAAGGTCCGCGACGACGGGTACACCGTCGTCATCTCCGGCTGGGGTCTCGGCCTCTGCGCCGCCGCCTGCGCCTGCCACCGCCACCCGTCCGCCGGGCACCTCGCCATCGCCGAGGACCAGGCCGGTGGGTCCATCGGCCTGGCCAGCTTCCGCGACGGTGGGTGCGACTGCTGCGAGCCGTGGACCGCCGAGGAGCTCTCGTCGATCCTGCGCGACTTCTCGGCCGTCGCCGGCCTGGACGTCCAGGAGCCGCTCGCCGGCTGACGCCGGGAAATGCCCGCCGGGCCGTTGCCCGGCACCGCTTCCGGGGTAGGGCGCCCCCCATGTTGGGACGCGCTGCCCTGCGGGGCGCACTGGCCGGCCTCGCCGGCGTCGCCGCCATGACCCTGGGCGAGAAGGCCGAGCAGGCCGTCACCGGCCGGCCGGACAGCTACGTGCCCGCGCGCACGCTCACCGCGCTGGCGACCCGCCGGCGGCTGCCGGAGTCCGCCCGCCCGCTCGCGCGCAACCACCTCATGCACTGGGGCACCGGCGCCGCCGTGGGCGCCCTCCGCGGCATCTGGGCCGCCTCGGGGCTGCGCGGCTGGCGCGCCTCGGCCTGGCACACGTCGGTCCGGCTGGCCACCGACCAGACGCTGGAGAACGCCACCGGCGTCGGCGCCCCGCCCTGGACCTGGTCGCGCCGCGACCAGATCGTCGACGTGGGGCACAAGGCCGTCTACTCGTTCGTCACCGGGGCGGTCGCCGACCTGCTGGTGCCGCTCGCGTCCGACCGGCTGCCCGACGGCACCGCCGCCGGCCCGCGTGACGGGTGATCGCCCCTGGGGCGCGTGTGACGGGCGAAGCGGTCGGGGGCGCCCGCACCCGCGCGCCCCTCACTACTTCTCGATACCGGATCCCTACCGTCCGTGCTGACGCGCATGGTTGAGGCCCCTTCCCCGGGCCCGGCGCAGGTGATCGGAGGCTCCGGTGCAGTCGCAGCGCTTGACCACCCGTCGCCGCTCGCGCGCCGTCCTCGCGGTGGGTGCCGCGCTCGTGGCGGCCGCGACGGCGGTTCTCTCCCCCGCGATGACGACGACGGCGAGCGCCGAGCCGGGCACGGTGGCCGAGGCCGCCGCGCTGATGGCCCAGGCCGCGCAGCAGCTGACCGCCGTCGAGGCGCAGGTGCACGAGGCGGAGGAGATCGTCGCCGCGCAGCAGCAGACCGCCGAGGCGGCCGCCGCGCAGGCCCGGGCCGCGAAGGACGCCCTCGCGGTGCACGAGCCGCAGATCCGGGCCATCGCCCAGAGCAGCTTCACCGACGAGACGCAGTCCCGGGTCGCCGCCTTCCTCACCAGCGAGTCGGCGGAGGATCTCGTCCAGCAGATGACGACGCTGGACATGATCGCCACGCACACCAACTCGGTCATCGCCGAGGTCGCCGCCGCCCGCGCGGCCGCCGAGGAGGCGCAGGCCGCCGCCGACCAGGCCGCCGCCACCGCGCAGGCGGGCCTCGCCGAGCTCCAGGCGCAGAAGGCGGAGGTCGAGCGGCGGGCCGCCGAGTACCAGTCGGACTACGCGCGGCTCTCCGCGGCCGAGCAGGACCGGGTCTCCACCATCGTCGCCGGCCCCCGGCTCGAGACGCCGTCGGTCGCGGAGCTGCCCGTCGCACCGGGCACCGCGGCGGCGACCGCGATCCAGGTCGCGCTGTCGAAGGTCGGCTCCCCCTACCGCTCCGGCGCCACCGGCCCCGGCGCCTTCGACTGCTCCGGCCTGACCTCCTACGCCTACGCGGCCGCCGGCATCACGCTGCCGCGCACCAGCAGCGGCCAGTCCAGGATCGGCCCGCAGCTCTCCCGTGGTGAGCTGCAGCCCGGCGACCTGGTCTTCTACTACTCGCCGATCAGCCACGTGGCGCTCTACATCGGCGACGGGATGATCGTGCACGCCCGCACCTACGGGACGCCGCTGTCGGTGACCTCCGTCGACCAGGGCGGCTTCCGGTTCGGCGTCCGCCCCACCGGCTGACGGTCACCGCGGCCAGCCCGGGCGGCCGCATCCGGCCCTCCGCGGTCAGCCGCGCCACGGTCTGCACGTTTCTTCGGCGACCAGACGCTGCGCGGCCGCCGCGGGGTTCTTCGGCGATCAGGCGCTGCGCGGCCGCCGCGGGGTGATGCGCTGGAGGTAGGCGGAGTCGTCGAGCCGGTTGGCCCGGCCGTCGATCCAGCCGGAGCAGAGCAGCACCTCGACCAGCTGCTCCCAGTTCACCGACGGCACCGGAGTCCTTCTTGGCGATCCCCACGTGGAGCCCGGGCGCCGTGGCGGCGTTGGCCTCCGACCACGCCTCGAGGGCGGCCTGGTCGCGGAACGCCCGCACGGGCAGGTCGGTCGTCTAAGAGCTGTTTTCAGAATGACCGGCGCGCCTCCTCTGGTTGGCGGGCGACACGCAGAGGCCGTTCTGGTGATCGAGGAACTGGTGCCCGACGGAGTGTGGGAACGGGTTTGGCCGCTGCTGCCGGCGCCGAAGCCGCGCCGGCATCGTCATCCGGGGCGGCGGCCGGTCGATGACCGTGCCGCGCTGGCCGGCATCGTGTTCGTGCTCAAGACTGGAATCTCTTGGAACCAGCTGCCCACCGGGCTCGTCGGTTGCTCGGGTGTGACCTGCTGGCGGCGGCTGCGGGACTGGACCGAGGCCGGCGTCTGGCGGGCGCTGCACCAGGTCCTGCTGGCCGAGCTGCGTGCCAGCGACCATCTGGACCTGGACCGGTGCGCCGTGGACGGCTCTCACGTCCGGGCGCTCAAAGGGGGGGACCACGTCGGGCCCTCGCCGGTTGACCGCGGTCGTCCTTGCTCCAAGCACCACCTGATCCGCGACGCCGGCGGCATCCCGCTGGCAGTCACCCTCACCGGCGGCAACCGCAACGACATCACCCAGCTCATCCCGCTGCTGGATGGGGTGCCCCCCGTCCGGGGCCGCCGCGGGCGGGCCGCGTCGCAGGCCGCGCGAGGTCTACGCCGACCGCGGCTACGACCACGACAAGTACTGGCGGATCCTGCGAGACCGGGGCATCACGCCGGGCATCGCCCGCCGCGGCATCGCGCACGGCTCGGGTCTGGGCCGCACCCGCTGGGTCGTCGAGCGCGGCTTCGCCTGGCTGCACGCCTCCAAGCGGCTACGCACCCGCTACGAACGCCGCGCCGACATCCATCTCGGCCTCCTGCACCTGGCCTGTGCCCTGATCTGCTACCGATGACTTCCGTTCCTTGTGGGATGACCTGTGGAAGGGTCAGCTGCCAGAGACTTGGACTCGGCTCGTCCAGTGGTGTGGACGAGCCGTAGGGCTACCCGTGCACGCCGGCAGCCCTACGGCCATCCCTGCTCGAGCAGTGGGGTGACGGTGACCTCGTTGAGCACCACGTCCGGCGGGGCGGCGGCGATCCAGCTGATTAGGCGGGCGACCTGATCGGGAGCCAATGCGTCGGGGGGCAGGGTCCGCTCAGCAGAGCCGGTCCGATCTTCCGGTGACCAAACGCCCCAGCTAGTGTCCATGGCGCCGGGGTAAAGCACGCAGGCGCGGATGCGGTGCGGCTTGCCTTCGGCCGCGAGTGCCTGGGTGAGGCCGGTGAGCCCGAACTTGGCGGAGCAGTAGGCCGCGGCATCCGCCCAGCCGCGCCGGCCAGCCACCGAGGACACGTTGAGGATGGTTCCGCGGCCGTTCTCACGCATGTCCGGCCAGACCGCCTTGGCCAGCAAGAACGACGCGCGCAGATTCACCGCGAGCACCCTGTCCCAGGCTGCGACGTCGAGCTCGGCCACCGGACCAGGCACGTCTGTCCCGGCCGCGTTGACCAAGACGTCGACGCGGCCCAGTTCGGCGCGCACCTGGCCTACGGCTCGCTCGATCGCATCGGCATCGGCGAGATCCACCACCGCCGCGCTCGCTCGCACTCCACGGGCCCGGACCTGCTCGGCCGTCTGGTCCAGATCGGTGGATCCGCGGGCCAGTACCGCGACGTCGGCGCCGTCTGCAGCCAGGGCCAGAGCCGTTGCTCGTCCCAGGCCGCTGCTGCCACCGGTCACCAGCGCGATCCGCCCGCGCAGCCCTTCTGACCTGCTCACTTCTGCCTCCGGTCTCGCCGTCACGGCCGCCGGGGACCAGCCTGCCCGCTGCGGGCGACTGCTGCTGGGCAAGGTCGCCGAGAACACAACTCCGAAAGGGCCTGACAAGGCGGCTGCGCACGGCGGGGTGGCGCCCGGTATGTGCATCACCGAGCGGTGTTCACTGCAACTGTCTATGTGCCGTCCACCGGCGGCGCTCGGACAGCATCTACCGGCTGAGTTCGCGATGTCGGAGGCGGCCCCGATCTGCCATGGCTGACTCGCCGTTCTGGAATGAGCTCCAAGGCATGCCGGTCATGGTGGCCTCCGGGGGTGACATCCGCCGTTACGTTTCGCCCCCGTTCCGCCGAACTCCCGCGACCGACGTACGTTGCGGGGGTGAACGTCCGGCAGGAGAGGGGCACGCGGTGAGCAGCGAGGTACCGGAGTCGGTCCAGGGCATCTACGACGAGGTGCTGCACCGCAACCCCGGGGAGACGGAGTTCCACCAGGCCGTCCGCGAGGTGCTGGAGTCGCTGGCCGTCGTCCTCGACCGGCACAGCGAGTACACCGAGATGAAGACCGTGCAGCGGATCTGCGAGCCCGAGCGGCAGATCATCTTCCGGGTCCCGTGGCAGGACGACCGCGGCGAGGTCTGGATCAACCGCGGCTTCCGGGTGGAGTTCAACTCCGCGCTCGGGCCCTACAAGGGCGGGCTGCGCTTCCACCCCTCGGTGAACCTGGGCATCGTCAAGTTCCTGGGCTTCGAGCAGATCTTCAAGAACGCGCTGACCGGCATGCCGATCGGCGGTGGCAAGGGCGGCTCCGACTTCGACCCCAAGGGCCGGTCGGACGCCGAGGTCATGCGGTTCTGCCAGTCGTTCATGACCGAGCTCTACCGGCACCTGGGGGAGTACACCGACGTGCCGGCCGGTGACATCGGCGTGGGTGCCCGCGAGATCGGCTACCTGTTCGGCCAGTACAAGCGCATCACCAACCGCTACGAGTCCGGCGTGCTCACCGGCAAGGGCCTGGGCTGGGGCGGGGCGCTGGTCCGCACCGAGGCGACCGGCTACGGCGCCGCCTTCTTCGCCGAGGCGATGATGGACGTCCGCGGGGAGTCCTTCGACGGCAAGCGGGTCGTCGTCAGCGGCTCCGGGAACGTCGCGCTCTACGGCATCGAGAAGGTGCACCAGCTGGGCGGGACCGCCGTGGCGTGCTCGGACTCCGGCGGCTACGTGGTGGACGACAAGGGCATCGACCTCGACCTGCTCAAGCAGGTCAAGGAGGTCGAGCGCGGGCGGGTGGCCGACTACGCCGAGCGGCGGGACTCGGCGAGCTTCGTCCCCGGGGGCAGCATCTGGGACGTCCCGTGCGACGTCGCGATCCCCAGCGCGACGCAGAACGAGCTGGACGCCGACGCCGCCGCCGTCCTCGCCCGGAACGGCTGCCGCTACGTGGTCGAGGGGGCCAACATGCCCGCCACCCCGTCGGCGGTGAAGGCCTTCCGGGAGTCCGGCGTGCTCTTCGCGCCGGGCAAGGCCGCCAACGCCGGTGGCGTGGCCACCTCGGCGCTGGAGATGCAGCAGAACGCCTCCCGCGACCGCTGGACCTTCGAGCACAGCGAGGCCCGGCTGGCGGAGATCATGCGCGACATCCACGCCCGCTGCCACGAGACCGCCGAGGAGTACGGCTCCCCCGGGGACCTGGTGCTGGGCGCCAACGTCGCCGGCTTCATCCAGGTGGCCGAGGCGGTGCACGCCCACGGGCTGATCTGAGCCGCGCGGGCTACCGCTCCGCGCGCAGCATCGTCGCGGCCAGCGCCAGCGAGCGCATCTTGCCCGCCGCGGATTCCCGCGGCAGGTACTTCAGCCCGCAGTCGCTGGTGAGCACCAGCCGGTCGACGTCCACGTCGTCCAGCGCCCGGCGCACCCGGTCGGCCACGATCTCGGGGGTCTCGACCTCCGGGGTGGACAGGTCGAGGACCCCGAGTGCGATGCCCTTGCCGCGCAGCGGCCGCAGCGTCGCCGGGTCGAGGTGCGACTGCGCCGTCTCGACGGCGACGGTGTCGACGGGGGTGTCGGCGAGCTCGGGGAGGAACGAGTAGCCGGCGGGCCGCTCGGAGACCATCGCCGCGTAGCCGAAGCACAGGTGCAGGTGCACCGGACCCGGCGCGCCCTCCACCGCCCGGGTCACCGCCTCGGCGCCGTACTCGCGCGCGACCTCGGGGCGGGCCTGCAGCCACGGCTCGTCGATCTGCACGATGTCGGCTCCGGCGGCGAAGAGGTCGGCGATCTCCGCGCGGACGACGTCGGCGTAGGCCAGGGCCAGCGCTCGGCCGTCGCCGTAGTGGTCGTCCTGGGCCTGCTGCGCCATGGTGAACGGGCCGGGGACGGTGATCTTGACGGTCCGGCCGGTGTGCGCCCGCAGGAAGCGGACGTCGTCGGCCTGGATCGGGGCGGGTCGGGAGATCTCCCCTCGCACCCGCGGGACCGGGATCGGCTTGCCCGACCGGTTCAGCACGGTGCCGGGGTCGTCGACGTCCACGCCGGTCAGCGCGGTCGCGAAGTGGTTCGAGTACGACTCCCGCCGGATCTCGCCGTCGGTGACGATGTCGAGCCCGGCCTCCTCCTGCGCGCGGATCGCCAGCCGGGTCGCGTCGTCCTGCGCCTCGGCGAGCAGCTCGGGCGCCACGCGCCACAGCTCCCGCGCCCGCACGCGCGGCGGGAACTGGTGGGCCAGGCGGTCGCGGTCGATCAGCCAGCCCGGCTGGGGCAGGCTCCCGACGACCGACGTGGGGAAGGGGGGAAGGTGCGCGGGCATGCCGGCGAGTCTGCCCGGCCCGGCCGGTGCGCGTCGCCCGGGGCTGTGCTGTGCTGGGCGACGTGGCGGACAACTTCATCGGTGCCCTGGACTTCGGCTCGCCCCGGATCGACGACGAGGCGTTCGTGGCGCCCACGGCCGTCGTGGTGGGCGCGGTGACCATGGGGCCGCGGGCGAGCATCTGGTACGGCGCGGTGGCCCGGGCCGACAGCGAGGTCATCGAGATCGGCGCCGACTCCAACATCCAGGACGGCTGCACCCTGCACTCCGACGCCGGCTTCCCGCTCGTGGTGGGAGAGCGGGTGTCGGTCGGGCACCGGGTGGTGCTGCACGGCGCGCGCATCGACGACGACGTGCTCGTCGGCATGGGCAGCATCGTCATGAACGGCGCGCACATCGGCTCCGGCTCGATCGTCGCCGCCGGCGCCGTCGTCACCCAGGGCAAGGTGTTCCCGCCCCGCTCGCTCATCGCGGGGGTCCCCGCGAAGGTGCTGCGCGAGTGCACCGACGACGACCAGCTGCACATCCAGGGCAACGCGATCAGCTACACCGACCGGCTGGAGTCCGCCCGCCGGGTGCAGCGGCTGGGCTGAGCCTCAGCCGGCCGTCCACTCCCGCAGGCCGGCCAGCAGCCGGTCGACGTCGTCGGCGTCGCTGTAGGGCGCCAGCCCGGCCCGCAGGCCGCCGGTGGCGCCGAGCCCGAGCCACCGGCTGGCCTCGATCGCGTAGAAGGAGCCGGCGGGCGCGTTGACGCCGCGGCCGGCCAGGAAGCGGTAGGCGTCGGCGGCGTCCCGTCCGTCGAAGGTGAGCAGCAGGGTGGGGGTGCGGTGCGCCGCCCGCGACCACAGCCGGATCCCGGGCAGCCCGCCCAGCCCCGCCTCCAGGCGCTCGCGGAGCCGGTCCTCGTGCTCCTCGACGGCGGTCATCGCCGCGACCAGCCGCTCCCGGCGCGGCCCGTCGGCGTCCGGCGCGAGGGCGGCCAGGAAGTCGATCGCCGCCGTCGTCCCGGCGAGCAGCTCGTAGGGGAGCGTGCCCTGCTCGAAGCGCTCCGGGACGGCGTCCGACGACGGCAGCAGCTTGGCCGGGCGGAGCCGCTCCAGCGCGTCCGGGGCCGCGGCCAGCACGCCGCAGTGCGGGCCCAGGAACTTGTACGGCGAGCAGAGGAAGTAGTCGGCGCCCAGGTCGGCGAGGTCCACCGGCGCGTGCGCGGTGAGGTGCACCCCGTCGACCACGAGCAGCGCACCGGCGGCGTGCACCCGCTCGGCGATCGCGGCGAGCGGCGGCCGGGTGCCGATCAGGTTGGAGGCGCCGGTGACCGCGACCAGGCGGGTCCGGCCGGTGAGCACCGCGGCGACGTCGTCGGCGGTCAGCTCGCCGGTGGACGGGTCGAAGGCAGCCCACCGCACCGTCGCACCGGCCGCCTCGGCGGCCAGCACCCACGGCCGGATGTTGGCATCGTGGTCCAGCCGGGTGACGACGACCTCGTCGCCGGGCCCCCAGCCGGCCGCCAGCGTGCGGGCCAGGTCGAAGGTGAGCGCGGTGGCGCTGCGGCCGAACACGATCCCGCCCGGGTCGGCGCCCAGCAGGTCGGCGACGGCGGCGCGGGCGGCCAGCACGGTCTCGTCGGCGAACCGCTCGGCCGCGGTCACCGAGCCGCGGTTGGCGATCGGCGAGGTGAGCGTCGCGGCCACGGCCCGGGCCACCACGTCGGGCACCTGGGTGCCGCCGGGGCCGTCGAAGTGCGCCGTGCCCAAGGCCAGCGAGGGGAAGGAGGCGCGCAGCGCGGCGACGTCGAGACCCATGGTCGCCGACGCTATCCGCCGGCCGCCCCCGTCACCCGGCGAGGGCGGCGACCGCCGCCCGGATCTCCTCGACCGGCAGCGCCAGCGCCGCGTCCCCCACGGCCAGCTCCACCCGCACGACGCCGGGATCGCCGGTGCGCGCGGCCCGCGGCCAGGTCCACAGGCCCTCGTCGGTGGCCAGGCGGCGGGCGGCCGCGGTGAACGCCTCCGGTGTCGTGCGCAGCAGCAGGTGCAGCATCGGCGTCTGCGGCGGTTCGGGGACGACGGTGACGCCGGGCAGGTCGCGCACGGCGCCGGCGACCTCGCGGGCGCGCTCCAGGTAGGCCGGCATCAGCGGCAGCCGGCGGCGCAGGCAGGCCAGCGCCGACGCTGCTCCGGGCCACATGCCGAACAGCGTGCCGCCCAGCCGGCGGCGCCACTCCCGGGCCTCCGCGACGACGTCCGCCGGGCCGGCCAGGCAGCAGCCGGCCAGCGCGCCGATGCCCTTGTAGAAGCTCACGTAGACGGTGTCGAACAGCCCGGCGATCTCGGCCGGCGTGCGGTCGTAGCCGGCGGCGGCCTCCCACAGCCGGGCGCCGTCCAGGTGCGCCGCGGCGCCCCGGGCCCGCGCCCAGCCGACCTGCTCCACCAGGTCGGCCCACGGCGGGAGCTGCCCGCCCAGGTCGCGCTGCGGCAGCTCCACCAGCAGCGCGGCGGGGAGCTCGGCGACCGCGTCGAGATCGGCGCGCACCAGCAGCCGGTACCGGTCGCCGGCCGGTCGCAGCACCATGCCGTGCAGCCGCTCGAACGCCTGCTCCTCGTGCCGGATCAGGTGGCTCTCGGGGTGGCAGACCACGGTGCGCCGGCTCCGCCGGTCGGCGTGCACCCGCAGCGCCGCCTGCTGCGCCATGACGCCGGTGGGCAGGTACAGCGCCGCGGGCAGGCCGAGCAGCCCGGCGACCTCGGCCTCGAGCTCGGCGACCACACCCCCGTCGCCGTACCGGTCCGGGGCCGTGCCCGGCGGGACCGTGGCCAGCTGGTCCGCCGGCCGCCAGTCGCCGTGCCCGCTCAGGGCGCGGTCGCACGCCTCCCGCAGCGGGAGCAGGTCGTCGTCCACCCGATCAGCCCGGCCCGCCGGCCGAGCCGTCCAGCAGCTCGGTCAGCAGCGCGCCGACGGCGGCGGTCTCGATCAGGAAGCCGTCGTGCCCGTACGGGGAGGAGATGACCCGCAGCGGGACGCCGAGCGCGTCGGCCACCCGCTGCTGCTGCTCGACCGGGTAGAGCCGGTCGCTGTCCACGCCGGCCACCAGCGCGCGGGCGGTCACCCCGGCGAGGGCCGCCTCGACGCCGCCGCGGCCGCGGCCGACGTCCCAGTGGTTCATCGCCTCGGTGAGCACCACGTAGCTGCCGGCGTCGAAGCGCCGGGAGAGCTTGTCGGCGTGGTGCTCCAGGTAGGAGGCGACGGCGTACCGGCCGTCGTCCTGGAGGCGGGCGCCGAACCGGGCCTCCAGCTCCACCCCGCTGCGGTAGGTCAGGTGCGCGATCCGCCGGGCGACCCCCAGGCCGTCCACCGGCGGGTCGTCGAGGGGGTAGTCCCCGCCCGCCCAGCGGGCGTCGGCCCGGACGGCGGCCTGCTGGGTGGTCTGCGTGCCGATCTGGTCGGCCGAGGCGACGGCGCTCGACGCGAGGAAGAACAGCGCGTCGACCCGCGCCGGCTCCGCCACGGCCCACTCCAGCGCCCGCATGCCGCCCATCGACCCGCCGGCGACGGCGGCCCACCGGGCGATGCCCAGCGCGTCGGCCAGCGCCGCCTCGGCGCGCACCTGGTCGCCCACGGTCACCTCGGGGAAGCGCGCGCCCCACCGGCGGCCGTCCGGCGCCGGTGACGACGGCCCGGTGGTGCCCTGGCAGCCGCCGAGCACGTTGGCGCAGACGACGAAGAAGCGGTCGGTGTCCAGCGGCGCGCCCGGCCCGGCGATGCCGCTCCACCAGCCGGGCGTCGGGTGGCCCGGCCCGGCCGGGCCGACGACGTGGCTGTCCCCGGTCAGCGCGTGCTCGATCAGCACGGCGTTGTCCCCGCCGGGCGCGAGCGTTCCCCAGGTCTCGTAGGCGATCCGCACCGCCGGCAGGCTCCCGCCGCGTTCCAGCCGGAACGGCCCCGCCAGGTCGAGGAACCGGCGGTCGCCCGCCGGATCACCCTCGAGCCAGCCCCCGGTGCGGGCCGGGGCCCGGGACGGACCGGCGGCGGAGCCGGCTCCCTCCCGGACCCCGGTCACCTCAGGCGTCCTTGGCGGCGCGGAAGCCCGCCTCGAGGTCGGCCAGGATGTCCTCGATGCCCTCCAGGCCCACGGCGAGGCGCACCAGGCCCGGCGTCACGCCGGTGGTGAGCTGCTCCTCCGGGGTGAGCTGCGAGTGGGTGGTCGAGGCCGGGTGGATGACCAGCGAGCGGACGTCGCCGATGTTGGCCACGTGGCTGTGCAGCTCCAGCGCCTCGACGAACCTCTGGCCGGCCTCCTTGCCGCCGTGCAGCTCGAACGTGAGGACGGCGCCGGCGCCCTTCGGGGCGTACTTCTGCTGCGCGGCGTGCCACCGGTTGGTGGGCAAGCCCGCGTAGTTCACCCGCTCGACGGCGTCGTGCGCCTCGAGGAACTCCGCCACCCGCTGCGCGTTCGCCACGTGCCGGTCCATGCGCAGCGACAGCGTCTCGATGCCCTGGACGACGAGGAAGGCGTTGAACGGGGAGACGGCCGGACCGAGGTCGCGGAGCAACTGCACCCGGGCCTTCAGCGCGAAGGCCGGCGCACCCAGGTCGGCGTAGACCACGCCGTGGTACGTCGGGTCGGGCGTCGTGAACATCGGGTGCCGGCCGCCGCGCCAGTCGAACGTGCCGCCGTCGACGATGAGGCCGGCGATGGCGGTGCCGTGCCCGCCCAGGTACTTCGTCGCCGAGTGCACGACGACGTCGGCGCCGAACTCGAACGGGCGGATCAGGTAGGGCGTCGCGACCGTGTTGTCCACGATCAGCGGGACGCCGTTGCGGTGCGCGACGCCCGCGACGGCCTCGATGTCGAGGACGTCGCCCTTCGGGTTGCCGATGGTCTCGGCGTAGAAGGCGCGGGTGTTCTCCTGCACCAGCGACTGCCAGTTCTCCGGGTCGTCGGGGTTCTCGACGAAGGAGACGGTGATGCCCATCTTGGGCAGCGAGTGGTGCAGCAGGTTGTACGTGCCGCCGTACAGGGAGGCGGACGCGACGACGTGGTCGCCGGCCTCGGCGAGGTTGAGGATCGCCAGCGTCTCCGCGGCCTGCCCCGAGGCGACCGCGAGTGCGGCGACGCCGCCCTCCAGCGAGGCGACGCGCTGCTCCAGCGCGTCCTGCGTCGGGTTCATGATCCGGGTGTAGATGTTGCCCATCTCGGCCAGCGCGAACAGGTCCGCGGCGTGCTGGGTGTCGCGGAACTGGTAGCTGGTGGTCGCGTAGATCGGCAGGGCGCGGGCCCCGGTGGTGGGGTCGGGGCTCGTGCCGGCGTGGATCTGCCGGGTCTCGAAGCTCCAGTTCTGCGGGTCGCTCATGCGCCGTCTCCTCTCGCTCGCGGAGACCCGCGGCGCACGGGAGCTCCGTCGTTGCCGGAGGGCGGACGCCGCCCGGCCGGCTCTTCCCCTGGAGCACCTCAGACGGAGTAGAGGTTGCCGGGCAGCCAGCCAGGTGCTTCGCGCTGCCTCTCAGGAGCCGTGCCGATCCTAGGACGTCGGCCCCGCCACCTGCACACTGACCGGCACCGGGTGCCCGTCCGGCCGATGTCGCACGTGAAACAACCGCCCCGGGCTCAGCCCGTGGGGGACTCGGGCGCGGTGTCGTCCGTGCCGCCGGTGTCGTCCGGATCGTCGGTGCCGCCGGTGGGCGCGGGCCCGGTGGTCTCCGGGGTGGTCGGGGTGGATCCGGTGGTGCCCGGGGACGTCGTCGGGCCGGTGGTGGCCGGGGTGGTCGGCTCCGGCTCCTCGGTCGGCGGTGCGGTCTCGGTGGGCTCGGGCTCGGTCGGCTCGGTCTCGGTGGGCTCGAACGTCTCCGTCGGCTCGGCGGTCTCCTCGCGGGGGACGGGGTCGCCCGGGGACGGCGGCCGGACGTTGAGGTAGAGCGCGCCGATCGCGAGGAACAGCACGACCAGCACCACCGTCGAGGTGCGGGCCCGGCCCAGGTGCCGGGGGATGGAGGCCCACCAGCCGGTGGCCGGTGCCGGAGCGGGCTGGGCGGGCGGAGCGGCCGGCGGGGCGGTGCTCACGCTCCGGCCGGAGGGGGTGCCGTCGTCGGGGCCCGGCGCGTCGGCGGGCCGGTTCTCGGGCGCGCTCATCGGACTCCCTCCCGCACCGCGGTGGCGTCGTCGTCCGTCTGGCTGGTGGTCGGCTGCGGCACCTGCATGCCCTGGCTGCGGAACGCGTGGACCACCCGGGCGCGCAGGTCGCGGCCGACCTCGAACTGCTTGCCCGGCAGCGTGCGGGCGACCACGCGCACGTTCACCTCGTCCAGGCCGAGGGTCTCCACGCCCATGACGGTGGGCGGGTCGAGCAGCAGCGGGCGCATCGCCGGGTCGCGGAACGCCTCTCGGCCGACCTCGCGCAGGATCTCGTTGGCGCGGTTGACGTCGACGCTGGTCGGCACCGGCACGTCGACGACGGCGCGGGCCCAGTCGCGGGAGAGGTTGACGACCTTGACGATCTGCCCGTTGGGCACCGTGACGACCTCGCCGTTGGGCGAGCGCATCCGGGTCACCCGCAGCGTGACGTCCTCCACCGTGCCGGCGGCCGGGTCGCCCCCACCGACGACCTGGATGGAGACGACGTCGCCGAACCCGTACTGGCGCTCGGTGATGATGAAGAACCCGGCCAGCACGTCACCGACGATGCGCTGGGCGCCGAAGCCCAGCCCGACGCCGAGCACGGTGGCCGGCGCGACGAGACCCGTGATGGGCACGCCCAGCCGCTCGAGGACGAAGAAGACCGCGATCGAGTAGATGAGCACGATCGCCGCCCAGGTGAGCACCTGGGTGAGCGAGTGCCGGTGCTTGGCGGCCTCGCTGCGGACCAGCGCGTCGCCGCCGGTGGAGTTGCGGTCGATCCGGTCGGTGATCCGCGTGCCGGCCCAGGCCACGAAGCGGGCGAGCAGCACCGAGCCGATGACGATCAGCACGACCTCGAGACCCCTGCCGGCCAGCCAGTCCAGCAGCTCTCTCAACGCGTCCACGGGTAGCAGGCTCCGTTCGTCGGGGGGAGCGACCTTTCCACAGTGCGCACCGGTGCGCGCCGATGCCAACCGGACCTGCCGGTACCGCTGCCCGGCCATTGTCGCGGGCCGCTGACCTGGGCGGGAGTGACGGAGAGATGGGTCACCCCGGGCCGGTCAGCGCGGTTCCACGAACAACGACTGGGTGGACCGGCCGATCGGCCCGTCGGCGTCGAAGAGGACGGCGAGGCACTGCGCGGCACCGGTGCCGCCGTGGACCGTGGTGGCGTCCATGCCGAGCCACTCGCCGCGCGGCGGGCGGTGCAGCGCCACGGAGAGGTCGACGTTGGCGAACGTCGCCCGCGTCCAGTCCAGCGTCGCCGAGATGCCGCTGGCGGCGTCGGTCATGACCAGCAGGTGCTGCAGCGGGGTCATCGGCTCCCCGGCGACCAGGGCGCACTCCGGCCGGGTCCAGGCGGTGGCGGGTCCGGGCTCGTTGAACGCCCCCGCCGCGAAGCGCCACCCCAGCGCCCGGTGGTAGGCGACGTCGGTGGTGAAGAACGCCGCCTGCTCGGGCCGGCTCTCCTCCGGCCCGGCCGGTGCCGGGTGCGGCTGCGGGGTGGCCGGCGCGGCGTCGTCACGCGAGCGCATCCGCCAGGCCGACAGGCGCATGAGCGGGCGGCCGTCGCCGGCGTCGAGCACCGCCTCGACCAGCTCGATCCGGCGGCCGGGGCGCACGGTGGACGTGGTCACCCGCACCGGGCCGACCGGTACCGGCCCGAGGATGTCGTAGGCCAGGCGCACCGTCTGCCCGCCGGTGATGCCGCTCGCCTGCTCGGCGGCGCGCAGCAGCAGCGCGGCCGGCGGCCCGGCGTGCTGGTACCCGGTGTCCCACGGGCCGATGGTGAGGGCGGTGGCGGTGAAGCCGTCGCCGTCGGGCAGGTAGAGGGCCTCGGGCACGTCCATGGCAAGCGAGTCTCGCGCCGCCGCCCACCCCCGCCCTGCGCCGGGTCTCCCGGCTGCGCGGCGGGATCCGTTGTCCCGCCGAACCGAGCTGCGTACGGTCCGGCCGACGGGGGCACGGCCCGTCGGCTGCAGGGGGATCGCGCATGGTTCGAGCGCACGAGTGGGACGCCACGCGCCGGCTGGCGCGCCCCGCCGACGGGCGCCGGCCGTGGTGGGTGTCGCACCCCGCGCCCGAGCCGCCCGCCCTCCGCCTGGCGTGGGAGGCCGCAGGCGGGCGCGCCCGCGTGGTCGTCGAGGGCGACGTCGACCTGGTCACCGCCCCGCAGCTGGAGGCGTTCGTCGCCGGGCGTGCGCTGTCCGGCTGCACCGTCCTCGAGCTCGACCTGGGCGGCGTGCCGTCCATCGGTTCGGTCGGCCTGTCGGTGCTGATCACCGTCCGCCGGTGGTGCCTGCAGCGGGGCGTCGAGCTGCTGCTGCGGAACGTGCAGCCGTCGGTGTGGCGGGTGTTCGAGGCGACCCGGCTCGACGGGGTCTTCGCCGCGTCCGGCGCCGCGCCCCGCCCACCCGCGCAGGAGCTCGTGCTGTTCTGAGCCGGTAGGTGGCTCGCCGGGCCTTGCCCGCTACGTTGCCTCCGTGGCCCGCACCGTCCGCCCCGCCCTCGGGTACGCGTTCACCCTCGGCGCGGCGGCCCTCTTCGCCGTCAACGGGACGGTGTCGACGCTCGCGCTGCAGGCGGGGGTCCCGCCCACCCGGCTGACCGCGCTGCGCTGCACCGGGGCCGCGGTGGTGCTCCTGGTCGCGCTGGCGCTGGCCGCTCCGGAGCGGCTCCGGGTGCGGGTCCGGGAGCTGCCGCTGCTGGCCGTCTTCGGCGTCGTGGGCGTGGCGCTGACCCAGTTCCTCTACTACGTCGCCATCGGCCGGATGCCGGTCGGCATCGCGCTGGTCTTCGAGATGACCGCGCCGGTGTTCATCGCCCTCTACGTCTGGCTGGTCCGCCGGGAGCAGGTGCGCAGCAGGCTGTGGGCGGCGCTGCTGCTCTCGCTGTCCGGCCTGGTCCTGGTGGCCCAGGTGTGGCAGGGCGGCGGCTCGCTGGACGTGGTGGGCGTGGTGGCGGCGCTGGGCGCGGCGCTCTGCCTGGCCACCTACTACCTGGTGGGCGAGCGGGGCACGGTCGGCCGCGACCCGGTCACCCTCACCTGCTGGAGCTTCGTCGCGGCGGCGCTGTTCTGGGCGCTCGCCGCGCCGTGGTGGGAGTTCGACTCCGGCGTGCTCGCCGAGCCGGTGCCGCTGTCGCTCGGCGACCTGCGGCTGCCGCTGTGGCTGCTGGTCGGCTGGATCGTGGTGCTGGGGGCGGCGGTCCCGTTCTGGCTGTCCATCGCCGCGCTGCCGCACCTGGCGCCGACCACCGCGGGGCTGGTGGCGACGGTGGAGCCGGTGTTCGCCTCCGTCGTCGCCTGGCTGTGGGTGGAGCAGGTGCTCACCGGCTGGCAGGTGGCCGGCGGCGCCGTCGTCCTCACCGGGATCGCGCTGGCGCAGACCGCCCGGACCACCCAGCCGCCGGTGCCGGAGACCCCGGCCCCGCTGTCGTCCTGACGCGGAGCCGGGGTCACGGGCCTCAGGGAGTGACGTCCCGGGCCGCGGTGAGGTAGCCGGCCAGCTCCGCCATGTACGCCGCCTGGGAGACGTAGTCCGGGCCGATGTACTTCCAGGGGTGGAGCTGCCCGGCCTGGACGGCGGGCAGCAGCGCGGCCGTGGGCTGCGCGGCGATCTCCTCGGGGGTCATGCTGAACCGCAGCGAGTAGAGGAGCACGTCGCTGGGGTGGTCGGTGACCTCCTCCCAGCCCACGGAGTTCCAGAAGTACTCCTCGCCGCCCGGGTCCACGAAGTTCACGCCGAGGTCGGCGTACATCGTCAGCTGCGGGTCGTCGGCCGCCCTGGCCATCCACCAGCCGTCGGCCTCGGTGGCGAACACGGGCAGCACGCTCACGTCGTCCGACGCGGCCTCGCCCAGCGCCTCCGACGCCGCCTGGAAGTCGGCGCGCGCCTCGGCGACCTCGCCGCCCCCGGTGTCGACGCCGAGCGCCTCGGCCAGCTCCACCACGCGCTCGATGACGTCGGCCGCCGAGCCGGTGTAGGCGATGTGCACGATCGGCGCGATCTCGGCGACCTGCTCCTCGTGGGCCAGGTCGTTGAAGCCGTAGCCGGCCTTGCCCTCGGGGATCCCGCCGGAGGAGTCGTCCGGATAGATCGTGGTGACGACGAGGTCCGGGTCGGCGGCGGCCAGCGCCTCCAGGTCGATCTCGCCGTAGGTCGAGCCCACGATCGCCACGTCGCCGAGGTCGCGGCCCGCGAAGGCGACGTCGTCCTCGGCCGAGGTCTGGCCGAAGGTGGCGACCGGCTCGATGCCGTAGTTCCACAGCGACGCGGTCAGGTCGTTGAGGCCGGCGATCCGCTCGGGCGCCTCGTCGAGCTCGACGGTCCGGCCGAGGTCGTCGGTGAACGACCAGCCGCTCTCGGCGGCGGGCTCGGCGTCGGGAGCGGTGCCGGGAGCGGTGTCGTCGGCGCAGGCGCTGACGCCGACGGTCACGCCCAGGGCCAGGAGGCCGCCCGTCAGGCGGCGAGAGGTGCGGTGCAACGGAACTCCCTCGGGTGCGGGGATGCATGATCATCCCTGGTCGCGAGGAAGGTTAGCCTGCCCTAACTCGGAGTCGGAAGGGTGATCAGCGCAGCCGGCGGACCGGGACGACCATCGGCGTGCCGGCCACCGGGTCGGTGATCACCCGCGCCTCCAGCTCGAAGACGTCGGCCAGCAGCTCCTCGGTGAGCACCTCGGCCGGCGTGCCCGAGGCGACCAGCGCGCCGTCCTTCATGGCCACCAGCCGCTGGGCGTAGCGGGCGGCGAGGTTGAGGTCGTGCAGGACCACGACGACGGTGCGCCCGCGCTCGGCGTGCAGCCGGCCCACGAGGTCGAGCACGTCGATCTGGTGGGCCAGGTCGAGGTAGGTCGTCGGCTCGTCCAGGAGCAGCAGGTCGGTGCCCTGCGCCAGGGCCATGGAGATCCAGGCCCGCTGCCGCTGGCCCCCGGAGAGCGCGTCCACCGGGCGGTCGGCCAGCTCGGCCATGCTGGTCCACGACAGGGCCTCGGTGACGACCGCCTCGTCGTCCCGGGACCACTGGCGCAGCCAGCTCTGGTGCGGGTGCCGGCCGCGGGCGACCAGGTCGCCGACGGTCAGGCCCTCCGGCGCGACCGGCGTCTGGGGGAGGAGCCCCAGCACCTTGGCGACCTCGCGGGTGGGCGTGCGGGCGATGGCCCGCCCGTCGAGCAGGACCTGGCCCGACGTCGGGCGCAGCAGCCGCCCCAGCGCCTTCAGCAGCGTGGACTTGCCGCAGCCGTTGGGGCCCACGATCGCGGTGAAGGAGCCCTCGGTGAGCTGGAGGTCCAGGTCGTCGACGACCACCCGGTCGTCGTAGGCCAGCCGGACGTGCTCGGCGGCCAGCCGCACCGGGGCCGCCTCGGCCGGGCGGGTCGGGCGGTGCAGCAGTTCGGTCCCGCTGTCGAGCGTCACAGCGTCGATCGCCGCCTTCCACGGACCAGGAGCCAGAGCAGGTAGGGGGCGCCGATGACGGCGGTCAGGATGCCGACCGGGAGGGCTTCGGGCAGCACCGTGCGGGTGACCAGGTCGGCTCCCACGACGAGGAGCGCACCGAAGATCCCGGAGGCCAGCAGCGGCGGCCGCGAGCCGCCGGCGAGCCGCACCGCGATCTGCGGCACGACCAGCGCGACGAAGGTGACCGGGCCGGCCGCCGACACCGCGAACGCCACCAGGCCCACGGCCAGCAGCACGACGGCGCTCTGCGCCCCGGCCAGCCGCACCCCCAGCCCCCGTGCGGTCTCGTCGCCGAACTGGAGGACCGACAGCACCCGGCCGGCGGCCAGGGCGAGCGGGAGCAGCACGACGACGGCGACGGCCAGCGGAACGGCGTCGTCCCAGGTGCGGGCGTTGAGCGACCCGGTGATCCACACGTAGGCCGACGCGGCGTCGTAGATCTCGGCGTTGGTGAGCAGCCAGTCGGTCAGCGCGGTGCCCACCGACCACAGCGCGATGCCGATGAGCACGAGCCGGTACCCGTCGACGCCGGCCCGCCAGGTGAGGCCGAACAGCAGCGCGCCGGTGGCCAGCCCGCCGAGCAGGGCGGCCAGCGGGATGCCCAGCCCGCCCAGCAGGGCGCCGGTGGAGGTGCTGCCGCTGAGCACGATCGCCGCCACCGCGCCCACCGAGGCGCCGGTGGTGATGCCGAGCGTGTCGGGGGAGGCCAGCGCGTTGCGGGCGAAGGTCTGGAACAGCGCGCCGGAGACGCCGAGGGCCAGCCCGACCAGCGCCCCGACCACGACCCGCGGCGCCCGCAGTTCCCGCACGATGAACTCCTGCGGGCCCTCGCCGAGGCCGACCAGCGTGCGCAGCACGTCGGCCACGCCGATCGGGAAGTCGCCGCGGCCCATGCTGAGCGCGGCGACCAGCACGAGCGCCGCGAGACCGGCGAGCGGTACGGCCAGCTGTCGCCACCGCAGCAGCCCGGACACCGGGCCGGCCCGCAGCACCCGCCCGCGGCGGACCTGGGGCCTCCGATCGCCGTCCGTGCCGGTGGGGCGGGCCGGGGCCGCGACGCTCACAGCCCCGCCGTCCGGCGCCGGCGCACGAGCGTGATGAAGAACGGGGCGCCGATCAGCGCGAGCACGATGCCCACCTGCAGCTCGCCGGGGCGGGCGACGACCCGGCCGACCACGTCGGCGACCAGCAGCAGCACGGCTCCGGCCAGCGCCGAGCAGGGCAGCAGCCAGCGGTGGTCGGGGCCGGTCAGCGCCCGGGCGGCGTGCGGCACGACCAGCCCGACGAACGCGATGGGCCCGCAGGCGGCGGTGGCGGCGCCGCAGAGCAGGGTGATCGCGGCCAGGCCGACCGCCCGGGCCAGCCAGATGCGCTGGCCGAGCCCGCGGGCGACGTCGTCGCCCAGGCCCAGCAGGTTCAGCGCGGGCGCGTTGGCCAGCGCGAGGAGCACCCCGAGGGCGAGGAAGGGGGCGACCTGCCAGGCGACGTCGGCGTCGCGCCCGGCCAGCGAGCCGACCACCCAGAACCGGAAGCTGTCCAGCGTCTGCTGGTCGCTGACCAGGATGGCGCGCACCAGGGCGTAGAGCAGGGCGGAGAGCGCCGCGCCGGCCAGCGCGAGGGTGACCGGGGTGGCCCCGCCCCGACCGGCGGAGCCGATCGCGTACACCAGCACCGTGCCGGTCAGCGCCCCGACGAAGGCGAACCAGACGTAGCCGCCCGGGCTGGTGATGCCGAGCGTGGAGATGGCCAGGACGACGGCGAGGCTGGCGCCGGCGGTGACGCCCAGCAACCCGGGATCGCCCAACGGATTGCGGGTGTGGCCCTGCATGAGCGCCCCGGCCAGGCCGAGGGCGGCGCCGACCATGAGCCCCAGCACCGTGCGCGGCACCCGCAACTGGCGCACGATCACCGCCTCCTCGCTGCCGGGCGAGGAGTCCAGCAGCGCGCGCCAGACGTCGCCGACCCCGATCGCGCGGGTGCCGACGGCGATGCTCGCCACCGCGGCGGCGGCGACGAGCACCAACAGCAGGACCAGCGTGGCCAGCCGCCGGGCGCGCATCGGCGACGCGGGCGGTCGTGCCGCGCCCCGCGCCGGGACGTCGACCGTGGTGGCCACGAGCAGCTCCCGGGACGGACGGCAAAGGTCAGATAAGGCTTACCTTAGCTCCCGGACGCCGAGCGGGCCGCCCCGGCGAGGTCACTTCTTCTGCCGCCGACTCCCGCCGTGCCAGTCCTCCTGCGTGCCGGTCTCGCCCGGCTGGACGCCGAACGCGGGCAGCTGCGGCCGCTCGCGCAGGCTGCGCTTGAGCTCGGCGAAGCCGGGGAACGAGGCGAGCCCCACGACGTGGTCCCACAGCGCGACGGCCTCCTCGTCGCTGGGCAGCCGGCTGATGACCGGCCCGAAGAAGGCCACGCCCTCCGGGGGCCGGAAGTGCAGGATCGGCGTGCCGACGTCCTTGCCGGTCAGCGCCAGCGCCTCGTCGGTCTCCGCGCGCAGCCCGGGGTCCCGGGAGTCGTCGTCCAGGGCGGCGGCGAGGTCGGCCGGCAGCCCCAGACCGGCCAGGATCGGCTCGACGAACTCGCGGGTGCCGCGGCGCACCTCGTGGCCCGGCTCGTTCGGCGTCTCGAAGATCTCGTTGCCCAGCGCCTCGTACAGCGGGCCGATCGCCTCCGGGCCGTGCTCCTCCCGGACGCGGGCGGCCATGCGCAGCAGCCGCAGCCCGGCGGTGTGCCCGGCCTCGTACTCGGGCGGGAAGTGGGCGTCGTAGTCGACGTGCGCGTTGAGCAGTCGCAGCGAGATGAACCGCCACTCGACGGCGTACTCCCGCTGCGAGCTCACCGAGCGGACCCACTTGCTGGTCATCCAGGCGAACGGGCAGACCGGGTCGAACCAGAAGCGCAGATCGGCCATGGGGCGAACCTAGGCGCTCCCGGCCGACCTCGCCCGGGACGCCGCCGGATCAGCTGGTCAGGACCGACTCGATCGCCGCGCGCACCTCGGGGGCGTCGGGCTCGGTGCGCGGGCGGAAGCGGGCGACGACCTCGCCGTGCCCGGACAGCACCCACTTCTCGAAGTTCCACTGCACGTCACCGGCCGCGCCGTCGACGTCCGGGGTCGCGGTCAGCTGCCGGAACAGCGGGTGCGCGCCGTCGCCGTTCACCTCGACCTTCTCCGTCATCGGGAAGGTGACGCCGTAGGTGGCCGAGCAGAACTCCTCGATCTCCCCGGCGGTGCCCGGCTCCTGGCCCATGAACTGGTTGCACGGCACCCCGACGACCGTGAAGCCGCGGTCGCCGTACTGCTGCTGCAGTGCCTCCAGGCCGGCGTACTGCGGGGTGAGCCCGCACCGGCTCGCCACGTTGACGACCAGGACGGCGCGCCCGCCGGTCAGCTCCCGCAGCGTGGTGGCGGTGCCCTGCAGCGTGGTCACGGGGACGTCGAGGAGGTCGCTCATGCCCGCCGCAGCGCCGCCGGCGGGGCGTTCATTCCGGCCGGTCTCAGCCCAGGTCGCCGATGTCGTCGGGCACGTCGACGGCGTACCGGCGCAGCGCCTCCAGCGGGACGACCTCCAGCGCCCGGGCGTTCGTGGCGGCCAGCACGACCCCCGACGCCGCGCCGGCCTGGTACGCCTGGAGCCAGCGGACCGCGACGACGCACCAGCGGTCGCCCGGCCGCAGCCCGGGGAAGCCGTACTCGGGGCGCGGAGTGCTCAGGTCGTTGCCCAGCTCCCGCTGCATCGCCAGGAACTCGGTGGAGACGACGGCGCAGACGGTGTGCCGGCCCAGGTCGTCGGGGCCGCTGGTGCAGGAGCCGTCGCGGTAGAACCCGGTCACCGGGTCGGTGCCGCAGGGCTCGAGCGGGCCGCCGAGGACGTTGCGCTCGTCGGTGGGGTCGGGCAGCACGGGCCCTCCTGCAGAACGGGGACGACGGCGCCGTGGCCGGCGCGGGCTCAGGATGGCATCGTGCGAGCGTGCCCGCTCCCGAGATCCTCTGGCAGCCCACCGCCGACTCCATCGGCGCCACCCGGATCGCCGCGTTCGCCCGCTGGGTGGGCGAGCGCCGCGGCCTCTCCTTCGGCGATCCGGTCGACTACGACCGGCTCTGGCGCTGGTCGGTCGAGCACCTCGACCAGTTCTGGGGCGACCTCGCCGAGTGGACCGGCGTGCTGCCCGGCGTCCCCGACGAGCAGGTGCTGCCCTCCCGGGAGATGCCCGGCGCGGTCTGGTTCCCCGGGACCACCGTGAACTACGCCGAGCAGGTGTTCCGGCAGGCCGCCGACGACCGGCCCGCGCTGATCGCCGTCACCGAGGACGCCGAGCCGGAGGAGATCTCCTGGGCGGAGCTGCGCGCCCGGGTGGGCGCCTTCGCCGCCACCCTGCGCCGGCTGGGTGTGCGCCCGGGCGACCGGGTGGTCGGCTACCTGCCCAACGTGCCCGAGACCGTCGTCGCCTTCCTCGGCGCGGCCGCGATCGGGGCGGTGTGGTCCTCCTGCGCGCCGGACTTCGGCACCCGCGCGGTGCTCGACCGCTTCGCCCAGATCGAGCCCACCGTGCTGGTCGCCGTCGACGGGTACCGGTTCAACGGCCGCGCGCACGACCGGCGCGACGTCGTCGCGCAGCTGCGCGAGGCGCTGCCCACCGTGCGGACGACGATCGCCGTCCCCCGGCTGTTCCCCGGCGAGGTGCCCGACGGCGCGCTGCCCTGGTCCGAGGCGGTGGCCGACGCGCAGGACCCGGACTTCGAGCCGACGCCGTTCGACGCCCCGCTGTGGATCGTCTACTCGTCGGGCACCACCGGGCTGCCCAAGGGCATCGTGCACGGGCACGGCGGGGTGGTGCTGGAGCAGCGCAAGTCCGGCACCCTGCACAGCGACCTGCACCCCGGCGACCGCTTCTACTGGTACACCTCCACCGCCTGGATGATGTGGAACGTCGTGGTGTCCTCGCTGCTGAGCGGCGCCACCGCGGTCCTGCACGACGGCGCCCCGGCGTACCCGACGGTCGATGCGCAGTTCGCCCTCGCCGCGAAGGTCGGCGTCACCCACCTGGGCACCAGCCCCGGCTACCTCGCCGCCTGCCAGAAGGCCGGCGTCCGCCCCGGTGCCGACCACGACCTCTCGTCGGTGCGGGTGCTGAGCTGCACCGGGTCCCCGCTGCCGGCCGCGTCCTTCACGTGGGTCTACGACGCCGTGGGCACCGACCTGCAGCTGACGTCGGCGTCCGGCGGCACCGACGTCGCCACCGGGTTCATCGGGTCGAGCCCGCTGCTGCCGGTGACCGTGGGGGAGCTGCAGCGGCCGAACCTGGGCGTCGCGCTCGCCTCCTGGGACGAGGAGGGCCGGCCGGTGATCGGCGAGCTCGGCGAGCTGGTGGTCACCGAGCCGATGCCGTCGATGCCGCTGTACTTCTGGAACGACCCCGACGGCGCCCGCTACCGCGCCGCGTACTTCGAGCCGTGGCCCGGCGTCTGGCGGCACGGCGACTGGCTGGAGATCACCGAGCGCGGCACCTGCATCATCACCGGCCGCTCGGACTCCACGCTCAACCGCGGCGGCGTGCGCATGGGCACCGCCGACATCTACGCCGCCGTGGAGGGCTTCCCGGAGGTCGTCGACTGCGTCGTCCTCGGCGTGGAGCTGCCCGAGGGCGGCTACTGGATGCCGCTGTTCGTGCAGCTCGCGCCGGGGGAGGAGCTGACCGACGAGCTGGTCGGGCGGCTCAAGGCGGCGATCCGGGAGCAGGCGAGCCCGCGGCACGTGCCCGACGAGGTGATCGCCGTTCCCGGCGTTCCGCACACCCGCACCGGCAAGCGGCTGGAGGTGCCGCTCAAGCGGCTGTTCCAGGGCGTGGACCCGGCGAAGGCGGTCAACACCGGCACCGTCGACGACGCCTCGCTGGTCGAGCACTACATCCGGCTGGCGGAGACCCGGCTCAGCTCCTGAACGGTCCCCGCAGCGCGGCCCAGTGGAGGAGCATCACGGTCTTGGCGTCGGCGATCCGGCCGTCGTCGACCATGTCGAGCGCCTCGTCGAAGGGCAGCTCGACGACCTCGATGTCCTCGCCCTCGTCGGCGAGCCCGCCGCCGGCGGACGTGCGGTCGGCGGGGCGGTAGGGCGCGGCGAAGAAGTGCAGCCGTTCGGTGACCGAGCCGGGGCTCATGAAGACGTCGTACACGTGCTGCACCTCGCCGAGGGTCACGCCGAGCTCCTCCTCGGCCTCCCGCCGGATGGCGACCTCCGGGGCGTCGTCGTCCAGCAGCCCGGCGGCGGCCTCCAGCAACAGCCCGTCGGGGTGCCCGTTGACGTAGACCGGGTAGCGGAACTGCCGGGTGAGCAGCACGGTGCGCCGCTCGGGGTCGTAGGGGAGCAGCGTGGCGCCGTTCCCCCGGTCGTAGGTCTCGCGCTGCTCGGTCACCCACTCGCCGTCGCTGCGGCGCCGGTCGAGGGTCGTCCGCCGCAGCACGTGCCAGCCGCTGGCGAGCAGCTCCACCTCCCGGACGACGACGTCGGGGTTGCCGGTCAGGTCGCGCCCGACCTGGTCCAGGCCGATGCGGCCGCGGTGGTCGGGGACGTCGATGCCGGGGACGTTCACCGGCACATCCTCGCTCGTGAGGCCGCTCACCTCACGGATGACGACGCCGTGCGGGGGGAAGGACCAGCCGCCAAGGTGATCGGAACCATCCGCCCGACCGAGGAGGCCGACCGACGATGACGTCGAGCGCCAGCCCCGCCAGCGAGCCCGCGACCGAGATCTGGGAGCCGCAGCCCCCGGCGCTGCTCCCACCGTGGCACACCCCGGAGCGGGAGGCGCTGCAGGAGGAGGCCCGGCGCTTCGCGATCGACGAGGTCCTCCCGGTCGCCCACGAGCTCGACCCGCAGAAGGGCGAGATCCCGGCGTCGCTCCTCTCCGGCATGGCCGAGCGGGGCTGGTTCGGCATCACCGTGCCCGCCGAGCAGGGCGGCCTGGGCCTCGGCGTCTTCGAGTACTGCATGGTCAGCGAGGAGCTGGCCCGCGCCTGGATGTCGACCGCGAGCATCCTGGCCCGGTCTCAGGGCCTGGGGACGGCGGTGCTCGACGCCGACCGCCGGCACGAGCTGATGGCCCGCAGCGCCCGTGGCGACTGGATCGGCGCGATCGCCCTCTCCGAGCCCGACGCCGGCTCCGACCTCGCCGGTGTCTCCACCCGCGCGGTGCTCGACGGCGACGAGTGGGTCGTCACCGGTCGCAAGCGCTGGTGCGGCAACGCCAAGGCCGCCGACTTCATCCAGGTGCTGGTGCGCGAGCGCGACCCGGAGCCGGGGGAGTCCCGCTCGGCGGGCCTGATCAACCTGCTGCTGGAGAAGGAGCGGGGCGAGTTCCCCGAGGGCCTCACCGGGCACCCGATCGACAAGATCGGCTACCACGGCTTCCTCACCTGGGACCTCACGTTCGACGGCGTCCGGATCCCGCGCGCGAACGTGATCGACCAGGCGAAGGCCGCGCAGGAGGACAGCGCCGAGGAGGGCGCCGCCGCCGAGCAGGCCGGGTTCGCCGAGGCGCAGAAGTTCCTCAACACCGCGCGGGTGCACACCGCCGCCCGCGCCGTCGGCCTGGCCCGGGCCGCGCTGGAGGACTCCATCCGCTACCTGCAGGAGCGCGAGCAGTTCGGCCACCCGATCGCGGACTTCCAGGCGCTGCGGTTCAACATCGCGGAGATGGCGTCGCAGATCGAGCAGTCCCGCGCCTTCTACCGGCAGGTCGCGCACCTGCTCGACCTCGGGCTGCCGGTCGCCAAGGAGGCGTCGATGGTGAAGCTCGAGGCCACCGAGATGTCGATCCGGGTCACCAACCAGGCCATGCAGCTGCACGGCGGCAACGGCTACACCACCGAGCGGCAGGTGGAGCGGCACTGGCGCGACGCCCGGCTGACGACGATCTTCGAGGGCACCAGCGAGATCCAGAAGCGGATCATCAGCGACCGCCTGCTGCCGAGGAGCCCGCTGGGCTGAGGCCCCGGGGAGGCGCCGTTCGTGCATGAACGGCTCCCTCCCCGCCCCGGAAGGCGCCGTTCGTGCACGAACGGCGCCTCCACCCGGCGATCACGGGGACTCCCGGCGGCCGGGAGCGGGTAGGGGCCTGCGATGCAGCTCGCCGCGCACCGCACCGGATCCGGACCTCCGCTCGTCCTCGTGCACGGGCTGGGCGGGTCCTGGCGCACCTGGCAGCCGGTGCTCCCCGGGCTGAGCGCGCAGCGCACCGTCGTCGCCGTCGACCTCCCCGGCTTCGCCGGGGACACCCCGCCCCTGGCCGATCCCTCCCTGGCCGGGCTCACCGACGCGCTGGAGGACTGGCTGCGCGCCGAGGGGCTGGCCGACGCCCCGCTGGTCGGCAGCTCGCTGGGCGCCCGGATGGTGCTGGAGCTGAGCCGGCGGGGAACGGGTGCGGACAACGTCGCCCTCGATCCGGGCGGGTTCTGGACCGACCGGGAGGCGGCGGTCTTCCGCACCAGCATCGCCGCCTCGGTCGCGCTGCTCCGCCGGATCCGTCCCGTCCTGCCCGCGCTCCTGGGCCACCCCGCCGGCCGGACCGCCCTGCTGGCGCAGTTCTCCGCCCGCCCCTGGGCCCTGGACGCCGACGTCGTCCGCACCGAGCTCGAGGGCTACGTCGAGTCGCCGTCCTTCGGCGTGGTCCTCGACGACCTGGCCCGCGGCCCGAGGCAGCAGGGCGCGCCCGCCGGCACGCTGCCCGGGCGCCTGACCATCGGCTGGGGCCGCCGCGACCGGGTGACCCTGGCCCGCCAGGCGGCCCGGGCGGTCGAGGCGTTCCCCGACGCGGAGCTGCACTGGTTCGCGCGGTCCGGCCACTTCCCCCTGTGGGACGAGCCCGGGGAGACCGTCCGGCTGGTGCTGGACCGCACGGACGGCGGCGTCAGTCCAGCCTGATCGGCATCAGCATGCTGACGTCGCCGTCCCGGCCGGCGCCGCGCAGGACCAGCGGGGCGATCGGCCCGTCCAGGTCGAGCACCAGCTGCCCGGCGTGCTCGGCGTCGAGCGCCTCGAGCAGGAACTCCCGGTTCACGCCCACCTCGACGCCGCCGACGCCGAGCACCGCGGCGGTCTCCTCGACGCCGTCCTCCGTGCGGCGCACCGTGCGGGTGGGCGCGGCGGCCAGCTCGGCGCGGAAGCGGGCGACGTCGATCTCCACCTGCGCGGCGCCCGCGCCCCGCAGGATGCGCCGGTAGTCGGGGAAGTCGGCGTCCACACGGCGCCCCTGCAGGGTGCGCCCCGCCAGCTCCACCGTGACGTCGTTCCCCTGCACCCGCACGGTCGCCGGGCCCGACGCCGTCGTCCCGAGCAGCTCGTCGACCAGGGCGATCGGGAGGAGGGCGCTGACCGGCGGGCCGTCGACGTCGGCGGCCAGGGTGCGCACCGCCAGGCGGTAGCGGTCGCTGGCCACGAGGCGGACGGCGTCGTCGGCCACGTCGAGCAGCACGCCGGTGAGCATGGGGAGCGCCGCGTCGGTGCCGGCGGCGAAGCGGACCCCGCCGGCGGCGTCGAGCAGGGCGGCGGTCGTGGTGCGAATGCTGGTCATCAGGCTCTCCGGAGCGAGGAGGGAACGGGCGTGGCGGAGCTCACGGCGGGCGTCGGCCAGCCCGTCCTCCAGGCGCGTCAGGTGCGCCTGCAGGACGGCGTCGACGACGGCGGGGGCGGCGCCGTCGTAGAACCGCAGGGCGCTCACCGTCAGGCCCGACTCCCGGGCCAGCCGGCCGATCCCGCGCATGCGTCCCTCCACGCCCGTCACCGTCGGGCCTCGACCCGGTCGAGGGTCAAGCGTCCGGGCCGTGCGCGTCGGCCACCTCCGGCGGGCGCACCGCGGCCAGCGAGCGGCGGACGTTCTCGACGATGTTCCCCGCCTCGAACAGGTCGTCGTCGGTGGTGGCCCGGGCGCGGCGCAGCTCGGTGGTGAACTCGTCCAGCGCGGTGTAGGCCTCGCGGGTGGCGTCCGGATCGGCGGTGGCGCCGTCGACCGAGCGCAGCACCTCCGCCAGGGCGGCGAGGGCCCGGGACGCCGGCGGGCGCAGCCGTGGCCCCAGCGGCACCTTCTCCCGGTCGGCGAGCTCGGTCTCGGCGATCAGCATGGTGAGGTCCTCCACCAGCAGCGTCAGGCTCTCCAGCGCCCGGGCCTGCCGGTACTGCCGGTCGGCGGCCGGCCGGTACCGGGCCGCGCGGCGGTTGCCCCGGCGGGCCTCGTCGGTCTGCCGGACGGCGTCGCGCATCTGGGCCAGCAGCGGGTCGAGCGTGTGGATCCGGCCGCGCCATTCGTCCTGCGTCGGCGGGTGCTCCTGCCGCAGCGCGTCCACCAGGTCGTCCAGCTGGCCGGCCAGGGCCTCGCGCAGGGTCGCGAGCGTCTGCTCTGCGGGCGCCAGGGGGAGCGGCGGGAAGGTGACGGCGACAGCGACGCCGACGAGCGCCCCCAGGAAGGTCAGCCCGAGGTAGCCGAGGACGTACGCCGTGGTGTTCTCGTTGCCGATGAGGAGCACGAACAGCGCCGACGTCGGCAGCCAGCTGTAGGAGCTGCCCAGCCGCTGCCAGCCGGACAGCACCACCCCGGCGGCGACGACCACGGCGAGGGTGAGCAGCCGCTCGCCGAGCAGGGCGTCGCCCGCCAGCGCGACCCCGGCGCCCAGCGCGATGGCGGCGACCGTCTGCAGCGAGGAGCGCACCGAGCCGGCCAGCGTCGACGCGGTGGTGGCGATGACCGCGCCGAGCGGGGCGTAGTACGGGTACTCCGACAGCGGCCCGGGGACCAGGTGGGCCAGCCACCAGGCGATCGTCGCGGCGACGGCCGCCCGCAGGGCGAGGCCGAACCGGGGGTGCCGTGCCCACGTCCGACGGGCCGCGCCCCACCAGCCGGGACGGCGCCCGGCCGCCTCGGACCGCTCCGCGCGCTGCACCATCGTCCGTTCCGTCCGTCCCCCGGGTCCCGCTGCTCCCGACCCGGCATTGCACCACGCGCCCGCGACGGGCCGGATCGCCGCAGGTCAGGCCGGCAGGCGCAGCACCCGGGCCTCCCAGGGGCGGAGGTCGGCGGGGTCGTCGTCGGGCAGGTTGCCCAGCACCAGCTCGGCGGCGGGGGCCTCGGGCAGCAGCTCGGCCAGCCGGTACTCGGTGCGGGACAGGTTGCAGACGACCAGCAGCGTGACGTCGTCCAGGACCCGCGTGAACGCGTACACGTCGTCGTGGTCGGGGAGCAGCATCGTGAAGTCGCCGAGCGCCACCACGGGTAGCTCGTGGCGCAGCGCGATCAGCCGCCGGTAGTGGGCGAGCACCGAGCGCTCGTCGTCCCGCTGGGCGGCGGCGTTCCACTCGACGTGGTCGGGGTTGACCGCCAGCCACGGCGTCCCGGTGGTGAAGCCGGCGTTCGGGCCGGCGTCCCACTGCACCGGCGTGCGGGCGTTGTCCCGGCCCATCCGGCGCAGGGCTTCCAGCACGTGCGCCGGGTCCTCGCCGGCCGAGACCGCCTGCACGTGGTGGTTGAGGGACTCGACGTCCCGGAACTCCTCGAGCGAGGCGAACGGGAAGTTCGCCATCCCCAGCTCCTGCCCCTGGTAGACGTACGGCGTCCCGCGGTGCAGGTGCAGCAGCGTGGCCAGGCAGGTCGCGGAGTCGCGCCGGTACTCGGGGGAGTCGTCGCCGAACCGGGAGACCGCCCGTGGCTGGTCGTGGTTGTCCCAGTAGAGCGAGTTCCACCCCGTCTCGGCCAGCCCGGCCTGCCAGCGGCCGAACGACGCCTTGAGGTCGCGCATCCGCAGCGGCCGGACGTCCCACTTCGACGCCCCGTGGTCGAGGTTCACGTGCTCGAACTGGAAGACCATGTCCACCTCGCCGCGCGCCGGGTCGGTGAACAGCGCGGCCTCCTCCACGGTCACGCCCGGCATCTCGCCCACCGTGAGGAACGCGCCCTCCCGGCCGGCGAAGACCTCGCGGCGCATCTCGGCGAGGAACTCGTGGATCCGCGGTCCGCAGATGAAAGACGCCGACCCGTCCCCGTAGCTGCTCCCGGGCAGCGGCGGGCCGTCGTGCAGGTGCCCGTCCGGACCGACGTCCTTGCTGATCATGTTGATGACGTCCATGCGGAAGCCGTCGACCCCGCGGTCGAGCCACCAGCGCATCATCGCGTGCACCGCCTGCCGGACCTCGGGGTTCTCCCAGTTCAGGTCCGGCTGCTTGCGGTCGAACAGGTGCAGGTAGTACTCGCCGCTGGCCTCGTCGAGGGTCCAGGTGGACCCGGAGAAGGCGGCCTGCCAGTTGGTCGGCTCGGCGCCCGGCGCGCCGGCCTCCATGCCGTGCCGCGGCGGCCGCCACCAGTACCAGTCGCGCTTCGGGGAGGACCGGGACGCCCGGCTCTCCTGGAACCACGGGTGCTCGTCGCTGGTGTGGTTGACCACGAGGTCCATGAGCAGCTTCATCCCGCGGGCGTGCAGCGCGGCGATCAGCTCGTCGAGCTGCTCCAGCGAGCCGAACAGCGGGTCGATGTCCTGGTAGTCGCTGATGTCGTAGCCGTTGTCGGCCTGCGGCGAGGGGTAGACCGGCGAGAGCCACAGGACGTCGACGCCGAGATCGGCGAGGTGGTCCAGGTGCAGCAGCACGCCCCCGAGGTCGCCGATGCCGTCGCCGTCGGAGTCGGCGAACGAGCGCGGGTAGACCTGGTACACGACGGCGCGGGTCCACCACGCGGGCTGGTCAGCGGCCATGGGCCCCAGCCCAGCACGCCCGGCAGCACCCCGCACGGTCAGGACGACGGGATGCGGGGCCAGGTGGTCGGGCACGGCGGTCGGGGAGAGGGACGCGCCGGGCGCTGCTTGGATGGAGGGCGACGGCGCCGGGAGATCCCCGGCGCGGGAGGGAGAATCGGTGACCGAGCTTGTGAGGGCACGCAGAGATGGAGCGCCGTCGGGCACGAGGCCGACGTGCGCCAGCGAGGAGGTCTCGTGGCCGAGCTGACCCGACCCGAGGTCGAGCCGCCCAGCGGGCCGGCGCCCGACGACCTGGTGATCGAGGACCTGGTCGTCGGCGACGGCCAGGAGGCCAAGGCCGGTGACCTGGTGAGCACCCACTACGTCGGCGTCACCCACGAGGGCGGCGAGCAGTTCGACGCCTCCTGGGACCGCGGCGACCCGCTCGAGTTCCGGGTGGGCGTGGGCATGGTCATCCAGGGCTGGGACGAGGGCATCGTCGGCATGAAGGTCGGCGGGCGCCGCCGGCTCACCATCCCGGCGCACAAGGCCTACGGCGACCGCGGCGCCGGCGGCGTCATCAAGCCGGGCGCGACGCTGGTCTTCGTCGTCGACCTCGTCGGCGTGCGCTGACCCGGAATCGTCGGACGGGCGACGGCGTTGGGCCGGGCATGCAGGTAGAGGTCTGGTCCGACGTCGTCTGTCCGTGGTGCTACATCGGGAAGCGCCGGCTGGAGGCCGCGCTCGAGAAGTTCCCGCACCGTGACCAGGTCGAGGTCGTGTGGCGGTCGTTCCAGCTCGACCCCTCGGTCCCCGAGGGCGAGACCCACCCGACACTCCCCGCCCTGGCCCGCAAGTACGGCACGAGCGTCGAGCAGATGCGCGCGAACATGGCGCAGGTCGAGCAGGTGGCCGCCGGTGAGGGCCTGGAGTACCACCTGACCGACGCCGTCAGCGGCAACACGCTGCTCGCGCACGAGCTGCTGCACCTGGCGGCCGAGCACGGCGCGCGCAACGAGCTCAAGGAGCGGCTGCTGCACGCCTACTTCGAGGAAGGGCGGCCGGTCTTCGACGTCGACTCGCTGGTGCCCTTCGCCGTCGAGGTGGGCCTGGACGAGGCCGAGGTCCGCGAGGCGCTGGGCGACCGACGCTACCTCGCCGCGGTGCGGCAGGACGGCGCGACCGCGCAGGCGCTCGGCGCGACCGGCGTCCCCTTCTTCGTGGTCGACCGGAAGTACGGCGCCGCGGGCGCCCAGCCGGCCGAGTTGCTGCTGCAGATCCTCGAGCGGGCCTGGGCCGACGCCCACCCGCTGATCACCGTCCCGGCCGCCGACGGCTGCGACGGCGACAACTGCGCCGTCTAGGTGCGTGCGGCGCTGGATGCCGATGCAAGCAGCCCCGCGTACCTGGTCCGTCTGAGTCACTCAGCAGTGGAACGCTGATCTCGGGACGTTGCTTTTGCTCCGAGTTCGGGCATGCTTGGGTGTAGCTCGCCTCCTGAGGGTGGTGGGAAGTGAAGCCGGGACCCCCGCCGGACGACGGGACCCGGCTTTCGCGCATTCCGGGCACAGGGCCGTCGGAGAATCACCGGGTCGAGATCGCGATCTCCTCGACGTATCCGACGAGACGTAGCCACTCGACCTGCCCGCCGTTTCGCGACGCCGCCAGTGCTCCGGCGACGGCGTCGGGCAGCCACAGCATCGGTTCCTCCTTCGGCCGGGCGGTCGCCACCCGCAGCGTCGGCGTGATCAGCCGCTTCCCGCGGACCGCCGCGATCATCCGGTGGTCGGCCTGGACCAGGCTGGGGGTGCGCTCCTCCAGGACCACCTCCGTCACGCCCTTGCCCTCCAGCGTCGGCAGGAGCGTCTCCAGGCACTTGCGGCGGGCGCGCTCCTGCTTCTTCTTCGCCAAGGGGGTCCCGATCACCACGGTGGCGGAGAGGCCCAACCCACCGACCGTTTCGGCGATCTTGCTCCGCCGCGGAAGCTCTTCGTCGCGCCAGTGCAGACGCTCCTGCCGCTTGTAGAGCATGGAGCGGAGGATCTGCCGGATCTCTTCGCAACGGGCGTGCTCGACGACGACCGCGGCGAGCAGATAGGTGCCGTCGTCGCCGTCGATCCGCATGGATTCGTCGACGAACGCGAGCGACCCCTCCTCGTGGCTCGTGACGGGCGGAGCGGCTGGCACCCCACGAGTGTGACCGCTCCCCCCGACACCAGGGGACACCTCAGAAAGCCGATATCCAGGGCCGACTGCCTGTACCGGTCGGGGGGCCCACCTGTCACGACGCTTCCCGCGATCGCGTCCACGTATCGCTGTCGTGGAAGCTGTGCTCTCTCTACCCGCACTAGCCCAGCAGGTCCGGCACGCGCCGCAGCGCCTGCTCGGCGCTCGCGGTGAGGTCCCGCACGACGTCGGTGGCCGAGCGCTCCTCGGTCACCAGCCCGACGGACTCCCCGGCGTAGAGCGGCGCCTGCTCCAGGTCGTCGGTCCGCCGGGCGTCGACCACCCGTCGGGACGCCTCGGCGTCCCGGGCCAGTTCCTCCTCGCGGCCGTGCCAGGTCCGGCTGAACTCGTTGACCAGGGCGCGGCCGGGCCAGCGCTCCGGCCAGGCCAGCCCCTGGGCGACGTCGAACGAGCGGGTCAGCACGGTGTCCTCCCCGGCGGCGGCGCGCACCCGCGCGCGGGCGGCGGGGGAGTTGAGCGCCTCGGGGCAGGAGAGCAGCGGCGTGCCGATCCACACGCCGGCCGCGCCGGCGGCCAGCGCGGCGGCCACGCCGGCGCCGGTGGCGATGCCCCCGGCGGCCACCACCGGCCGGTCGGTGAGGGTGAGCACCTCCTGGAGCAGCGGCAGGGTGGCGCGGTGCCCGGTGTGCCCGCCGGCCTCGCTGCCCTGGGCCACCACGACGTCCACGCCGGCGGCGACCGCGCGGTGCACGTCGGCGACGGTGTTGACCTGCGCGGCCACGGTGATCCCCCCGTCGTGCAGGAGGGGGACGACGGGCGCCGGGTCGCCGAAGGAGACCGACACCAGGGCCGGCCGGGCCGCGACGGTCGCGTCGAGCAGGTCGGGGCGGTCGGGCAGGACCCAGGCCATCAGGCCGATGCCGAACGGCAGGTGCTGCCCCGCCGGTACGGCGCACTGCTCGGCGAGGAACTCCGCCGAGGTCGACCCGCCCACGCCGATCATGCCGAGCCCACCGGCCCGGGAGACCGCCGCGGCGAGCCCACCACCGGCCACGCCGGCCATCGGCGCACCGATGACCGGCGTGGTCACGTCCAGCAGGCGGGTGAGCGCGGTCCGGATCACCCGGTCATCCTCACCCGGACTGCTACTGCGTGGCGGGGCCGCCGTGCTCGGTGCCCTCGAGCTTGGCGAGCAGCTCGTGGCAGCGCTTCGCGCGGGCGGAGTCCTGCTCCATCACCTCGCGGAAGAAGCTCGCCACGTCGTCCAGGCCGGCGTTCTCTGCGTCCCGGACGTACTGGCCGTAGTCGTGCCCGGCCTTGAGCGAGTGGTACTGCACGGAGATCAGGTCGAACGTGACGTCGGCGAAGCCGGTCTCACCGGTGGCCATCGGTCCTCCTTCGTGGGGAGCGGTTCGGACTCCCGGCCCCTACCCCGGTCCGGGGCGGAACACTCCGTCACATCGAAGTCAGGTGGACGGCCCGTCGGAGAAGGCGCCGCCGGTGACGTCGCCCCCGCCGGCCTCGTCGGACACGGTCTGGCTGGTCGCCAGCTCCTCCTCCCCGGTAGCGGCCGGGTCGTCGACGGTGGAGGCGAGGTCGGCGCCCTGGCCGTAGGCCCCGGGGTCCGCCTGGCTCGTGCGCGGGTCGTTGAGCGGGTCGGGGACGTCGGGATCGGTGACGGTCATGGGCCCCTCCTATCCGCCGTCGTCGCGCGCCAACCCCTCGCCCGATGCGTAACTGATGTATTGCGCAAGCCGCGTGGAGGATGCAGGCGCTCGGCGACTCGACCCGGCGGGCCCTGCTCGACCTGCTCGCCGCCGGGGAGCTCCCCGCCGGGGAGCTGGCCGACCGCTTCCCCGTCAGCCGACCGGCGATCAGCCGGCACCTGCGGGTGCTGCGCGAAGCCGGCCTGGTCCGGGTGCGCAGCGACGGGCGGCAGCGGCTGTACGCGCTCGACCCCGGGCCGCTGCGGGAGATCGACGACTGGCTGGAGCGCTACCGCGACCTGTGGGCGTCCCGGCTGGACGCCCTGGACACCGAGATGCCCGCGGCCGGCGGGCACGGAGGAAGGTGGAGGGACATGGACCAGCGACGTGAGGACGTGGACCTGGAGGCGCGGCGGGGAGCCGTCACCACCGAGGCGGACGGGCGGCAGCGGCTGGAGTTCCGCCGCTCGTGGCCCGATCCGGTCGAGGACGTCTGGGCGGCGCTCACCGACCCCGACCGGATGGCCCGCTGGATCGGCACCTACGAGGGCGAGCGGGGCCCCGGCGGGCACGGCACCTTCACCATGACCCACGAGGAAGAGCAGGTCGGCGAGCCGATGCGCATCGTCGAGTGCACCCCGCCCCGGCGGCTGGTCGTGGCGTGGGTCCAGGAACCGGAGGGCTCCGGCGTGTGGCGGATCGACCTGGACCTCTCCGTCGAGGACGACCGGACCGTCCTCCGCTTCGTGCAGGTGTTCGCCGCCGACGCGGACGTCACCGACTTCGCGATGGGTTGGCACTGGTACCTGGACAAGCTCGACGCCGAGCTGGGCGGGCGCTCGGTGCCCGGCGACTGGGAGTCCTTCTCCGCCGAGGTCGGGCCCGCCTACGGCCGGGGCTGACGGCGGGCCAGCAGGGCCATGGCGACGGAGCCGCCGAACCCGAGCGCCACGATCGGCGTCTCCACCGGGTCGAGACCCGTGGGGGTCAGCCGGCGCCGGCACAGGCGCTCGGAGAGGTAGCCGCCGACCATCCCCGTGCCGAGCAGGCGCAGCGCCCGCCGTGCCCGGTCGTCCGTGGGGTCGCGCAGCAACCGGACGACGGCCCACGCCTGGCTGCCGAGCATGTAGGACGGCGCGCTGATCGCCGTGCCGAACCACCACGAGTCGCGGCCGACGTGCTCGGGGCTGCCCGTCAGGAAGGGGACGTCGAAGGAGCGGCGCCGACGGAGGGCGACCACCTGGCCGGCCAGGCCGGCGGCGAGCTGGATCGTGGCGGCGCGGACCAGCGCCGGAGCATGCGCCATGCCGGCGCACGGTAGGACCCGGGCGACCGTCGTGGGGCGTCCGGCGCCCCGCCCGCGGCAGCGGGTCCCGGAGCATGTCCGACCCCTGCGCCGGCCGCCCTGCCAGGGGCTTTCGGCCCGAGACGAAGACGTCCTAGACGTAACATCTCTCACGGTTACACCGGTGCGACGCCCCGGTAACCTCACCTGATCCGGCGCGGTGCACCAGTCGCGACGCCGGTAGACCGCACCACCGCCGGTGCAGGACTCCGCCCCGGCTACGCAGAGGATGGAGACGCCGTGACCACCGTGGCCACCGCAGGTCTGGAAGACGCCCCCACCACGCACGCCCGCCTCCTGGCGTGGGTGCGGGAGATGGCCGAGCTGACGACGCCGGACCAGGTGGTGTGGGTCGACGGCACGGACGAGGAGTGGGAGCGGCTCACCCAGAAGCTGGTCGCGGCCGGCACCTTCACGCCGCTGGCCAAGAAGCCCAACTCCTTCCACTGCGCCTCCGACCCCAGCGACGTCGCGCGCGTCGAGGACCGCACCTACATCTGCTCGGTCGACGAGGCCGACGCCGGTCCCACCAACAACTGGATGGACCCGGCCGAGATGAAGTCGGTCATGACCGAGCTGTACCGGGGGTGCATGCGCGGCCGGACGATGTACGTCATCCCGTTCTGCATGGGCCCGGTCGAGGCCGAGAACCCGATGTTCGGCGTCGAGCTCACCGACTCCGAGTACGTCGTCGTCTCCATGCGCGTCATGGCGCGCATCGGCAGCCGCATCCTCGAGGCCATGGGCACCGACCGCCCGTTCGTGCCCGCGATGCACTCCCTCGGCGCCCCGCTCGAGGACGGCCAGGCCGACGTCCCGTGGCCGTGCAGCGACACCAAGTACATCGTGCACTTCCCCGAGGAGCGGGCCATCTGGTCGTACGGCTCCGGGTACGGCGGCAACGCCCTGCTGGGCAAGAAGTGCTACTCGCTGCGCATCGCCTCGGTGATGGCGCGCGACGAGGGCTGGCTGGCCGAGCACATGCTGATCCTCAAGCTCACCAACCCGCAGCAGAAGACCTACTACATCGCCGCCGCCTTCCCCTCGGCCTGCGGGAAGACCAACCTCGCGATGCTCGAGCCGACCATCCCCGGCTGGGAGGTCGAGACCCTCGGCGACGACATCGCCTGGATGCGCTTCGGCGAGGACGGGCACCTCTACGCGCTCAACCCCGAGTTCGGCCTCTTCGGCGTCGCGCCGGGCACCGGCTGGGACACCAACCCCAACGCCATGCGCACGATCGACCAGGGCAACTCGGTCTTCACCAACGTCGCCCTGACCGACGACGGCGACGTCTGGTGGGAGGGGATGACCGACGAGCCGCCGGCCCACCTCACCGACTGGAAGGGCCGGGACTGGACGCCGGAGTCCGACGAGCTCTCGTCGCACCCGAACTCGCGGTTCTGCACGCCGATCGCCCAGTGCCCGATCCTGGCGCCGGAGTACGAGGACCCGAAGGGCGTGCCGATCTCGGCGATCCTCTTCGGTGGCCGCCGCAAGACGACGATCCCGCTCGTCAGCGAGGCCCGGGACTGGAACCACGGCGTCTTCATGGGGGCCACGCTCTCCTCGGAGACCACCGCGGCCGCGACCGGCGCCGTCGGCGTCGTCCGCCGCGACCCGTTCGCCATGCTGCCGTTCATCGGCTACAACGCCGGTGACTACTTCGGCCACTGGGTGAACACCGGCAAGCAGCACGACGCCAGCAAGCTGCCGAAGATCTTCTACGTGAACTGGTTCCGCCGCGACGAGGACGGCGGCTTCCTGTGGCCGGGCTTCGGCGAGAACAGCCGGGTGCTGAAGTGGGTCATCGAGCGCCTCGAGGGCACCGCGGCCGCCGTCGAGACGCCGGTCGGCCACGTGCCCACCGTCGACTCGCTCGACGTCTCGGGCCTGGACATGACGCCCGAGCAGGTCGAGCAGGCCCTCGCGGTCAAGCCCGAGGAGTGGCGCGAGGAGATCCCGCAGATCACCGAGTGGTTCGAGAAGTTCGGTGACAAGCTGCCCAGCACCATGTGGGACGAGCTGGAGATCCTGAAGAGCCGCCTCGCCTGAACCAGGTCGACACAGGGCCCGGACCGCAGCCGCGGTCCGGGCCCTTCGTCGTCCCCGCCCCGGGGGCGGGGGGTCGGTCGGCCGTCACGGCGTGTCGGTCGCGGGTCGGTTAGCGTGGCTGCCGCCCCCCTTCTCCTTCTCGGAGGCAACCCCACTCGTGCCGAATCCCTACCTGCAGGTGCTGCGGACGCCGCACGCCCTGCCGATGGTGCTCGCCGCCTTCATCGGCCGGCTGCCCCTCTCGATGGTCGGGCTCGGCTCGGTTCTGCTGGTCGCGTCCGAGACCGGTTCCTACGGCCTCGGTGGCGCCGTGGCCGCCGTGGGTGCGGTGACGACGGCGATCGCGGGGCCGCTGCTGGGGCGGTGGGCGGACACGTACGGTCAGCGCCAGGTGCTGCTGCCGGTGCTGGTCGTCTTCGTCCTCTCCGGCCTGGTCTTCCTGTTCTCCGTGCGCCAGGCCTGGCCGCTCTGGATCGTCTTCGCCTCGGCGGGGCTGGCCGGGGCCTGCATCCCGCCGGTCTCCTCGATGATCCGCGTCCGCTGGACCCACCTGCTCCGCGGCAGCCACCGGTTGCACACCGCGCTGTCGATGGAGTCCGTCGTCGACGAGTTCGTCTTCATCGTCGGCCCGGTCCTCGTCACGTTCCTCTCGACGACGGGGCACGCGACCTCCGGCGTCGTCACGGCGTTCACCCTCGCCACCGTGGGCAGCCTGCTGTTCGCCGCCCAGCGCCGCACCGAACCGGAGCCGCACGGGCACGCCAGCCGGCAGGGCCCCTCCGCGATCCGCACCACGGGGCTGCGCGTGCTGTTCGTCGTCGGGGCCGCGGTCGGCGCGATCCTCGGCACCCTCGAGATCGCCCTGGTCGCCTTCGCCGACGAGCGGGACGCCATGGCGCTCTCCGGCGTGCTGATCGCCAGTCTGGCGGTGGGGTCGATGGCCAGCGGCATCGGCTGGGGCGCCATCCACTGGCAGCTGCCGCTCCGGCTCCGGCTGGTCGGCGCCCTGGCGCTGCTCACCCTGCTGGTCGTCCCGCTGGTGTTCATCGACGACATCTGGGTGATGGTGCCGTTCGTGATCGTCGCGGGCATCGCGGTGTCGCCCTCGCTGATCAGCTCCTTCACCCTCGCGGAGCTCCTCGTGCCCCGGTCGGCGGTCACGGAGGCGTTCACCTGGATCGGCACCGCGCTGGGCCTGGGCGTCGCCGTGGGCGCCTCGGCCGCGGGCAAGATCGTCGACGTCGCCGGCGCCAACCGGGCCTTCGTCGTCGCGATCGTCGCCGCGGGGATCGCCGCGGTCGTCGTCGCCTCCTACCAGCGGCTGCTGCACGTGCCGGCCGAGCACGCCGCCGAGCCGGCGCTGGCCCGCTGACCGGCGACGCCGTGGAGGAGTACGCGCTCCCCGGAGCGCACGTGCGCGACCGGTCGGTGACCGTGCCGCTGCACTGGGGCGACCCCGACGCGGGCGGCACCCTGGACGTCTTCGTGCGGGAACTGGTGCACCCCGACAAGCGCGGCGACGACCTCCCGCTGCTGCTCTTCCTGCAGGGCGGCCCGGGCGGGAAGTCGCCGCGGCCGGCCCGCGGGAGCTGGATCGACCGCGCGCTGCGCGAGTTCCGGGTGGTGCTGCTCGACCAGCGCGGCACCGGGCGCAGCTCCCGGGTCACCGGCGCGACGATCAGCCGGTTCCCCGACGGCGCCACGGCAGCCGCCCACCTGCTCGCCTTCCGCGCGGACTCGATCGTGGCCGACGCCGAGCACGTGCGGGCCACCCTCTACGGCGGCCGCCCGTGGACCACGCTGGGCCAGAGCTACGGCGGCTTCGTCACGCTCACCTACCTGTCGCGGGCGCCGGAAGGTCTCCGGCGGTGCCTGGTCACCGGCGGGCTGGCCGGCCTGCACGCCGGCGGCCGGGAGGTCTACCGGCGCACGTATCCCCGCGTCGCGGCGAAGACCCGGCGGTTCTACGAGCGGTACGCGGACGACGTCGCGCGGATCGCCGCCGTCGCCGATCGGCTGGCCGCCGAGCCCGCGACGCTGCCCGACGGCGACCGGCTCACCGTCCGCCGGCTGCAGACCGTCGGGCAGGCGCTGGGCACCCGGGACGGGGCCGAGGAGCTGCACTGGCTGTTCGAGGAGGCGCTCGACGACGACGGCGGCCTGTCCGACACCTTCCTCGATCAGGTCACCCGGCGGACCTCCTACTGGGACAACCCGCTCTACGCGGCCCTGCACGAGAGCATCTACGCGCAGGGGCCGGGCGCGATCGGCTGGGCGGCGCAGGACGAGCGCGGCCCGGAGTTCGACGGCGACCGCCGCCCGCTGCCCTTCACCGGCGAGATGATCTACCCCTGGATGTTCGAGGAGATCGCCTCGCTACGGCCGTTCGGCCCGGCCGCCGCCGCGCTGGCCGCGCTCGAGCAGTTCCCCGCGCTCTACGACCCCGAGCGGCTGGCCGCCAACGAGGTCCCGGTGGACGCCGCCGTCTACTTCGACGACATGTACGTCGACGCCGGGCTGTCGCTGGAGACCGCCGAGGCGGTCGGCAACGTGCGCACCTGGGTGACCAACGAGCACGAGCACGACGGCCTCCGGGTCGGGGACGTGCTCGACCGGCTGCTCGACCTGCGGTCCCGGTGACCCGTCCGCGGCCGGCCGCCGGCGGTGGGCGCCGGCTCGGCGTGGCTCCCGAGCGGCTGGGCCGCTGGCTGGACGGCGTCGCCACCCGGCACGGCGCGTTCACCGAGGTGGCGCCGGCCGACGACGGGCTGCGGGTCACCTGCGCGGACACCACCACCGTCGTCCTGCGCGCGCCGTTCGGCTGGACGCCGGAGACCCCCCTGCTCGGCAGCTTCACCGCCGCCGCGGGCCGGCCGAGGCGGGCCGCGGTGCTGCTGGTCCGCCGCGGCCGGTGGGCGGTCGGCGTCTTCGACGGCGACCGCCTGGTCGTGTCCAAGGTCGACGCCCGGCAGGTGCAGGGCCGGACAGCGGCCGGCGGCTGGTCGCAGCAGCGGTTCGCCCGGCGCCGCGCGAACCAGACCGACGCCGTCGTCGAGCACGCGGTCGAGACCGCCGCCCGGGTGCTGCTGCCACACGCCGACGGGCTGGCGGCGCTGTTCACCGGCGGCGACCGGGGGCTGGCCGACGACGTGCTGGCCGATGCGCGGCTGCGCCCGCTGGCCGCCCTGCGCCGCGAGCCCGCCCTGGAGGTGGGGGAGCCGACCAAGGCCGTGCTGCTGGAGACGCCGAAGCAGTTCCGCGCGGTGGAGGTGCACATCGTGGAGCCGCAGGACCGCTCCTGACCGGCGTCAGCCGACGGCGCTCGCGGCGACCGGGGCGGACATCGCCTGCGGGAACAGCGGGAACCGGCTGATGACGCCGAGGTCCTCGAGGGCGTCGGCGTCGGCGCTCCCGGCGGCCGAGGGGTCGATGCCGACCGTGATGCCGTCGCCGGCGCCCCGGGGACCGGCTCCGGTGACGACGCCGGGGTGCTCCCGGACCAGGCGGCCCGCCTCCGCGACGAGCTCCGTGGTGCGGAAGGGGGTCGCGTCGATCCGCACGTCGAAGCCCGCGGCGGAGTCGGTGAGCGCGACCAGCTCGGCCGGTGGCGGGCCGTGCCAGCGCAGGATCACCAGCTCCCGGTCGCGGCTGATCTCCGACTGACCGAGGTCGGGGTGCTCGCCCCAGCGCGTCTGGACCTCTTCCAGCAGCGCGTGTACCTCCCACGGAACCGGCGGCAGGGCCAGCAGCTCCTCGGGGTGCGGCAGCGGCACCGGCTCACCGGGGACCGAGAACTCGACGAACGGGCCGCTGTCCCGCGGCTCCTCCTGGCGGGCCCCCGCCGGGGCGCAGGCGGCGAGCGCGGAGGCCAGCGCGCCGATCACCACCGCGGACCGGCCGGTTCCCATGGCGACACATTCGCGGGGGAACCGGCCGGCGCGCAAGACCTACGGCGTGATCACCAGGCGGATGGGGTCGCCCTCCTTGTTCGCCAGCCGCTCCACGCCCTCGGCGGCGTCGGCGAGCGGGAGCGTGCCGGAGATGGAGCGGCTGAGGTCCAGGCGGTGGTGGCGGATCAGGTCCACCAGCTCGACCACGTGGGCGGGCTCGGAGCCGTAGTGGCCGAGGATCCGCTGGCCGAAGTAGCTGAACTGGGTGCCGTTGCGGATCTCCAGCGGCTGGTCGGTGAGGCCGACCAGCACCAGGGCGCCGTCGCGCTCCAGGCAGCGCACCGCCTGCTCGCGCACAGGCGCGACGCCGGCGAAGTCGAAGGCGAACGCCAGGCCGGCGCCGCCGGTCAGCTCGCGGACGCGGGTGCCGATGTCCTCGGCCGGGTCCAGCGCCAGGTCCGCGCCGAAGTCCAGCGCCCGCTGCCGGGCGGCCGGCACCGGGTCGACGGCGATGATCGGCGCCGCCCCGGCCAGGCGCAGCAGCTGCACCGCGTGCGCGCCGAGCCCGCCGATGCCCCAGACGCCGACGGGCTGGGCGGCCCGCACCTGCGCCGTCCGCACGATCGAGGCCCACGGCGTGGACACCGCGTCGGGCACGATGCAGGCCTGCTCCAGCGGCAGGTCGTCGGGGATCGGGACCACCGTCTCGGCGGTCGCCAGCGCGTACTCCGCCCATCCGCCGTCGTAGTCGACGCCGCGGGTGTGCACCCAGCCGCCCTTCTCCTCGCCGGCCTGCAGCAGCACCCGCTGCCCCGCAGCAGGGCCGGTCACGCCGTCGCCCAGCTCGGCGACCGTGCCGGCCACCTCGTGGCCGAGCGTCACCTCGTCACCGGCGAGGAACAGCGGGGAGAGCTGGCCCTCGATGAGGTGGACGTCGGACAGGCAGATGCCGGCCGCGGCCACCTTGATCAGCACCTCGCCGGGGCCCGGCGCCGGCTTCGGCACCTCCTTCACCACGAACTCGCGGGTGCGCACGTTCAGCCGGCCGGCCAGCATCGAGTCAGGCATGCCCCCATCCAACGCCGTGCGCTCGCCGCCGACGACCGGGGGCCGGAGAGCCCGGTCCAGGCGTGACGTCCTCCGACCGTGTCTCCCTCCGCATCGCCCGAGACCACCGCCCCCGATCCCGTCCTCGCCGCCGAGCGCGCCCACCTGCGCCGGGCGGCCGACTGCCTGGCGCAGATGCGCGTGGCCGCGTCCGCCGTCACTGTCCCCCGCGAGCGGGAGGTGCCCCAGCCGGCGTCGACTCCTGGGCCTCCGAGCGCCTCGGCGCCGCCCGTGCCGAGCGGCTGGCCGCCCTGGCCGCCGACCCCGGCGTCCCGCCGTTCTTCGGGCGCACCGACTCGCTGCCCGCCGGCGGCGCCGCCGAGAGCTTCCACATCGGCCGCCGGCACGTGCGCGACGCCGCGGGCGACCCGGTCGTCATCGACTGGCGGGCGCCGATGAGCCGGCCGTTCTACCAGGCCAACGCCGCCGATCCGCAGGGCCTCGCCCGGCGCCGCCGGTTCGGCTTCTCCGGCGGGGAGCTCACCGGCTACCAGGACGAGCTGCTGGCCGAGCCGGGGACGGGGCATCCCGGCGAGCTGCTGCGCGCGGAGATCGAGCGCCCGCGCAGCGGCCCGATGCGCGACATCGTCGCCACCATCCAGCCCGACCAGGACGACATCGTGCGCGCCCCGCTGGCCGACTCCATCTGCGTGCAGGGCGCGCCCGGCACCGGGAAGACCGCGGTGGGCCTGCACCGGGCGGCGTACCTGCTCTACACGCACGGCGGGCAGCTGGCGCGCACCGGCGTCCTGGTCGTCGGGCCCAACCGGGCGTTCCTGCGGTACATCGAGCAGGTGCTGCCCACCCTCGGCGAGGCCGACGTCGAGCAGACGACGGTCGCCGAGCTGACCGCCCGGGTGCCCGTCCGCGCCGAGGACCGGCCCGAGGTCGCGACGCTCAAGGGCGACGCCCGGCTGGCCGAGGTGCTGCGCCGGGCGCTGTGGGGGGAGATCGCCAAGCCCGCCGACGACGTGCTGGTGCCGCTCGCGGGACGGCGCTACCGGGTACCGGTCGAGCGGCTCAAGCGCGCCGTCGACGACCTGCGCCGCCGGGCCAGGGGGACCGACGACCAGCAGCTGCTGCACTACACCGCCGGCCGGGAGCGGCTGGCGATGCTGCTGGCCGAGGACGCCCGCCGGCAGAAGGAGGAGGCCGGCGGCAGCCCGTCCGACGCGGAGGTCCGGCGGGCGGCGCGCAGCCCCGAGGTGCGCGACTTCTGCGACCGCGTCTGGCCGGCGCGGGACGCCGCCGGGCTGCTGTTCCGGCTCTGGACCGAGCCCGACCGGCTGGCCCGGGCCGCCCGCGGGATCCTGGACGACGGAGAGCAGGCGCTGCTGCGCTGGCCGGCGCCGCCCCGGTCGGTGCGCACCGCGCCGTGGACGGCGGCCGACGCGGTGCTGGCCGACGAGCTCGCCGGGCTGCTCGAGCGCACCCGCGGCCACGGGCACGTGGTGGTGACGAGGCCCAGGACCTCTCGCCCATGCAGTGCCGGGCGATCGCGCGCCGGCTGGGCGCCGGATCGCTCACCGTGCTCGGCGACCTGGCGCAGGGCACCAGCCCCTGGTCACCGGACGACTGGGCCCGCACGCTCGCCGACCTCGGACGGCCGGACGCCGGCGTCACCCCGCTCACCCGGGGCTACCGGGTGCCGGCCGAGGTGCTCGGCTTCGCCAACCGGCTGCTGCCGGTGATCGCCCCCGGGCTGCCGCCGGCCACCGCCGTCCGGTCCGAGCCGGAAGCGCTGTCGCTGCGGCCGGTGGCCGCGTTCGGGGAGCCGCTGCTGGAGGTGCTCGGCGCGCTGGCCGCCGTCCCCGGCTCGATCGGCGTGGTCTGCGCCGACGCGGCGGTGGCCGGGACGACCCGCCTGCTGGCCGGCGCCGGCATCGACGCGGCGGCGCTCACCGACGAGGAGACGGGCACGGCCGCCGTCGCGGTCGTCCCCGCCACCCTGGCGAAGGGGCTGGAGTTCGACGCGGTGGTGGTCGTCGACCCGGCGGCGATCGTGGCGGCCGAGCCGCGTGGGCTGCACCGGCTCTACGTCGTCCTCACCCGGGCGGTGAGCACCCTGGTGGTCCTGCACCGGGACGACCTCCCGGCCCCGCTGCTCCGGGACGCCGGATAGCAGTGGGACGGGCGGGTCCCGGGAGGCGGACGGGACGGTTCCGGTCGCGGCCCACGCCGCGAGGGTGGTTGTGAAAGATGATCAACCCTGCTGAGCTGGGCTTTCCGCCGGAGGAGGGTCATGGAGTCGCGCACGGGGACGGGTCGCACCCTGCTGACCCTCGCGGGCGCCGTCCTGCTGGCCGGAGCGCTGCTGGCCGGGCTGCTGCTGCCCTGGGTCGGCGGGCCGGCGCTGGCGGCCCGGCAGTCCACCGCCCTGCTCGGTGACCCCCCGCAGGAGTTCTCCGTCGAGGTGCCGGCGCGCAACAGCGTCATGCTGGCGGTCGACGGCGAGGTGATCACCTCCTTCTACCGGGAGAACCGCGCGCCGGTCGCCACCGAGGAGATCGCCGAGGTCATGCGGCAGGCCGTGATCGCCGTCGAGGACGCCCGGTTCTTCGACCACGGCGGGCTCGACGTGCAGGGCACCGCGCGCGCCCTGGTCACGAACATCGCCGCCGGCGAGGTCGAGGAGGGCGGCTCCACGCTCACCCAGCAGCTGGTCAAGCAGACCCTGCTGCAGGCCGCCCGCACCCAGGCCGAGCGGGACGCGGCCACCGAGAAGACCGTCGGCCGCAAGCTGCGCGAGGCGCGCCTGGCCCTCGCCATGGAGAGCGCCTACAGCAAGGACGAGCTGCTCACCCGCTACCTGAACATCGTCTACTTCGGGCAGAACGCCTACGGCGTGCAGCCCGCGGCGCAGGCGTTCTTCGGCGTCGACGCGGCACAGCTCAGCCTGACCCAGGCGGCCCTGCTCGCCGGGCTGGTGCAGAGCCCGAAGGACCACAACCCCTTCCTCGACCCCGAGGGCGCCACCGTCCGGCGCAACCAGGTGCTGGCCCGCATGGCCGAGCAGGGCCACATCACCCCCGAGCAGCACGCAGAGGCCGCGGCCGCCCCGCTGGGGCTCGCGCCCGCCCCCGCCCCGCGCCGGGGCTGCATCGAGGCGACCATGGGCGCCTACGTCTGCGACTTCGTGCAGAGCTACCTGGAGCGCGAGTACGGGCTCACGCAGGAGGACCTGGACCGCAACGGCTACGTCATCCAGACCACGCTGGACCCGGAGCTGCAGCGGGCCGGCGACGCCGCGGTGGTCGCGACCGTGCCGCTGGACAGCTCGCTGGCGGCCACCTTCACCGCCGTCGAGCCGGGCACCGGCCACCTGCTGGCCATGAGCGTCAACCGCGTCTTCGGTCACGACGAGGGTGACCGCACCCAGGAGTCGTTCAACCTCAACGCCGCGCCCAGCCGGGGCGCCGGGTCCACCTACAAGGTGTTCGTGGCCGCCGCCGCGCTCGCCCGTGGGTACTCCACCGAGTACACGCTGACGACGCCCAGCCGGTACGTCTCCCGCGTCTACCGGGAGGGCGACGGACCCTACGACGTCCGGAACTCCGGCACCTACCGGTCCTCCCTCGACCTGACGACGGCGCTCTACCAGTCCTCCAACACCTACTTCCTCGCGCTCGAGGACGCCCTCGGCAGCGTCGAGGAGCCGGTGCGGATGGCTGAGCGGATGGGCCTGTACGAGCACGGGCCCGGCGGGCTCGCGCAGCGGACCATCGACGAGAACAACGGCTCGTTCGCCTTCGGGCCGGAGGCGACCAGCCCGCTGGGCCTGACCAGCGCCTACTCGACGCTGGCGGCCGGCGGCACCCAGTGCGACGTCGTCCCGGTCACCGGGCTGCTGGACCGGTACGGGAAGCCCGTCCTCGGCCCGGACGGCGAGCCCCTGGTGGACGGCGACCGCTGCACGCCCGAGGCCATCCCGGCCGGGGTCGCGAACACCCTGAACCAGATGCTGCGCAAGGACGTGGAGCCCGGCTACGGGGGGCAGACCGGGCGGCGCGCGTACGTGCCCGGCCACCAGATCGCGGGCAAGACCGGCACCACCCAGGAGAACGTCTCCGTCGCCTTCGTCGGCTACACGCCCGAGATCGCGGCCGGGGTCATGGTCTTCAACCCCAAGGAGAAGGAGGACGTCGGCGGCTTCGGCGGCGGCAAGGGCGCGACCATCTGGCACGACGCGATGGCGCCGATCCTGACCGCGCGCGGCAGCAGCGACTTCCCGCCGGCCGACCCCGCGGTGGTCCGCGGGAACACCGTGCCGGTGCCTCGCTGCGACTCGCCGTTCGACTGCCAGGACGTGCTCTCCGACGCCGGCTTCCTCGACATGGTGGTGCGGGTGGACAGCGAGCTCGCCAGGGACGAGCTCGTCGGCACGAGCCCGGGGCCGGGCGGCCGGGCGGTGCCGGGGCAGGTCGTCGCGATCCTGGTCAGCAACGGCTCGCGCTACGTGCCGCCCCCGCCGGCCCCCGACCCGGCACCGCTGCCGCCTCCGCCGGTTCCCCCGCCACCGGTGGTGCCGCAGCCCGCTCCGGGTCCCGGTTCGCAGCCGGGCCCCGGCGCGCCGGAGGACCCGGGCCTGCCCGGGTCAGGGGAGATCGGGACCTGGATCGACGGCCTGCCCGGCCCGCCGCGTCCGCGCTGACCGGCCGCGCCACCGGTCGTCCAGCGACTGGGTGACCAGCCAGCCGAACAGGACGACCAGGTGCAGGGCGAACAGCCACAGCCCGACCGCCACCACCCCGCCGACGACGACGAGCCCGCCGAACGGCGCGCCGAGATCCAGCGGCAGCGCCAGGAACAGCACGAAACCCTGCAGGAAGCCCGACAGGCAGGCCGCGGTGAACAGCGCGCCCGCCGTGAGCGCCGGCCACCCCACCCGGCCACCGCCGACGACGCGGAACCCCCACGCCAGCGGCACGGTGAGCGCCGCCAGCACCGAGTAGTAGCCGACGGCGACCTGCCCGACGGTGGCGGCGACGCCGCCGCGGTCGGCAAGGTCGGCCATCAGCGAGCCGGCCAGCAGCAGGGGGTAGAGCAGGACCGGGGCGAGCAGCAGGAGGGGCAGGGCGCCCAGCCGGCCGCGCCAGCCGGTCATGCCCTCGTGCCGGGTGCCGAAGCGCAGCAGCGCCCGGCGCAGCCCCTCCCCGTACAGCGACATGGGCAGCAGGGCGAGCAGGGCGCCGAGCGGGTCCAGGCCGACGCCCGCGTCCACCAGCCGGTCGACGGCAGCCGGTGCGCCGAGCTCGTCCGGCAGCAGGTCGCCCAGCCGCACGCCCAGCTCGTGCACCCGCTTCGGGGAGGTGATCCAGGTCGTCAGGCCGAACGCCAGGACGAGCAGCGGGACGACCGCGATACCGGCGTAGAAGGTGAGACCGGCGGCGATGAGCGCCAGGTCCCGGCCCCGGAGCCGGGACTTCACGCCGGGGAGGATCCCGCGCACCAGGGCGCCCAGCCGCCTGGTGCCCCGTGGGGCCACGCCGTCGTCCGCCGCCGTCCGCCGGGAAGGGAGCGTCCGGCTCACCTGCGCGGGATCACTCGGAGTCGTCGTTGGCGCCGGTCTCCTCGCAGCTGGCGTCGTGCGGGTTGCTCGCGGCCTCGCCGCTGGCATCGCAGTTGGTCTCACCGCGCTGCAGGTCCGTGTTGTCGCCGCAGGCGACGAGGGATCCGGTGAGCGCGAGGAGCAATAGAGGCTTGCGGATGTCCATCTCCCGGTAGTGGTCCGGAGGCGGGACGCTGAAACCGCGTCGGGAGCGCCCGTCCGACCGAGCGGCCGGCCGCGTGGCCGGAGTGCCGGACGGGGCTGGTGTGCACCGTGAGCCGGCGCGCAGGCGTAATGACACGAATGTGGTTTCGGCCATTGTCACGACGCGGTCACGCCGCCTACGGTGAGTGCGCCCGCCGGGGCTTTCCGTCACTGCCTGAGTGACACCCGCCGGGCGCCGTCGAGCCGGACACCCGCACAGGCGTGGGGTGACGGACCGATCCCCCCGGACCGCGGCCGTGCGCCGTCGTGCCCGGGCCCGGTAGGCGGTTCGCGAGACAGAACGGAGAGCCGCCGCACCATGGCGACCCCCCTGCGCACGTCCGCCCGCCGCACCGGCCGGGCCGGGCTGGCCCTCGCCGGCACCGTCGGCATCCTGCTCGCGACGGTCCCCGCGTCGGCGGCTCCGGGCACGCCGGGCACGTCGGCCGAGGCGGCGCAGCTGGTCGCCGAGCGCGGACACCAGCTCGAGGTCGTCACCGAGCGGTTCAACGAGGCGCAGGACACCCTGGCCGCGCAGCAGGCCGCCGCAGCGGCCGCCGCGGCCACCCTCGAGCAGGCCACCGCCGAACTCGGGCGGGCCCAGCAGGCGGTGCGCGGCATCGCGCGCAGCGCCTTCACCGGAGAGAGCCTGGGCTCGTTCCAGGCGATGCTCACCAGCGACTCGGCCGACGAGTTCGTCAACCGGGTCGCCACGCTGGAGACGATCGCCGGGCACCAGAGCGGCATCCTGGAGCACGCGGCCCGCGCCAACGTCGCCGCCGCCCAGGCCCAGGCGACCGCGCAGCAGTCCGCCGCCGAGGCGCAGGCGGCCCACGACGCCGTCGCCGGCCAGCAGGCCGAGCTGGCGGAGCAGGTGGCCGACTTCCGGGCGCAGTACGAGCAGCTCAGCACGGCGGAGCGGCAGGCCGCCGCCGCCGCTGCCGCAGCGGCGCACGCCCAGGAGGCGCCCGCCGCCGAGCCGCAGCGGGCCAGCCGCAGCGACCGGGCGGCCTCCGCGCCGTCCACGCCGGTCGTGGCCAGCAGCAGCGCCGCGCAGGCGGCCGTCGACACCGCGATGGCGCAGCGGGGCAAGCCGTACGTGTGGGCCGCCTCGGGCCCCGGCGCCTTCGACTGCTCGGGCCTGACCTCCTACGCCTACCGCGCCGCCGGCATCAGCCTGCCGCGGGCCAGCCGCAACCAGGCCGCCGTCGGCCGGGCGGTGTCCCGCGACCAGCTCCAGCCGGGTGACCTGGTGTTCTTCTACAGCCCGATCAGCCACGTGGGCATCTACATCGGCAACGGGCAGATGGTGCACGCGCCCACGTCCGGCGACGTGGTGAAGGTGGCGAGCATCGACTCGATGGGCGGCTACAACGGGGCCCGGCGCATCGCCGGCTGATCCTCCCGGGTGACCTGCTGGAGCAGGCCCCACACGAACAGCGCCCGGGTGCCGCCGGGCAGGTGGACCGCCCAGCGGGTGACCACGCCCGGATCGGCGCTCCGGGCGCCGGGCAGGCCGACGACGTCGTCGAGCACGTGCTCCCACACCAGCAGCCGACGGCCCGTGGCCGGCGGGACCGGGGAGCCGGGGGCGCGGACCAGGTGCTCGTTGTAGACGGCGCCGCCCGGCCCGCTGAGCACCTCCCACCACAGGTGCGGCCACAGCGGCAGCGGCCAGCGGCGCACCTGGACGTCGAGGTCGCCGAAGCGTCGGTCCTCCAGCTCCTCGGGCGGCCCGAGGACCGCCGAGCGCAGCGCCAGCCCGCGCGGCGCCCGCGGCGAGTGCTGCAGCGCCTGCCAGCGGGTGTGCGCGGCGTGCGCCTCCGCCCGGGTCGCGCCCAGCCGGGGCAGGGCCGCGGCGGTGAGATCGGGCCGGACGTCGGCCATCCGGCGCAGCAGGACCAGGCAGAACTCCCGCCGGGCCAGTCCGCGCACGACGCCGACCCTGCCAGGTGGCGCCCTGCCGCGAAGGTCACACCCGCCGCGGGGACCCCGCGCCCGGCCCGCTCGTTGACGACCGGAGAGCACCCCCCCGACCCGAGGACGTCCGTTGACCCCGCGCACCGTCGCCACCGCCTTCCGCATCGTCGCCGTCGCCGAGGCGATCACCTGGGTAGGCCTGCTGGCCGGCATGTTCGTGAAGTGGGTCCTGCAGACCTCCGAGGTGGGCGTGCAGGTGTTCGGGCCCATCCACGGCGGGGTCTTCGTCGTCTACGTCGCGGTGGCCCTGGTCGCCGCCCGGGTGCTGCGCTGGTCGGCCGGCACCACGGTGCTCGCGCTCGCCGCCTCGGTGCCGCCGCTGGCCACGGTGTGGTTCGAGCGGCGGGCCACCCGCTCCGGCGAGCTGCCCGCGCGCGGGGCGCTGACCGCCTGAGCCGCGGGCGGGATCGGCTCGCTACGGTCGCCGGCATGCCCGAGCCCGTCCTGCCCAGCACCGCCCGCCTCCTGCTGGCGCGCACCGCCCGCGTCCAGCGTGACGGCCGCGCCCCCAGCCTGGTCGCCGGCGTGGTGCGCGACGGCGGGCTGGCCTGGTCGGCCGGCCGGGGGGCGGTGCCCGAGCCGCACACCGACGTCCAGTACCGGCTCGGCTCCATCAGCAAGACGCTGACGGCGGTCGTCGTGCTGCGGCTGCGCGACGAGGGGCGGCTGCGGCTCGACGACCCCCTGGAGCAGCACCTGCCGGGGACGCCGTTCGGCGACCGGACCGTCGGCCAGCTGCTGTCCCACCTCGCCGGCGCCTCCGCGGAGAGCCCCGGCGGCTGGTGGGAGCGCACCCCGGGCGGCACGCTCGACGAGCTGGGCATCGCCGGCTCCGACGTCGTGCTGGGGGCCGCCCGCCGGTTCCACTACTCCAACCTGGGCTTCGGGCTGCTGGGCGAGCTGGTCGCCCGGCAGCGCGGTCGCAGCTGGGAGGAGGCGGTGACCGCCGAGGTGCTGGCGCCGCTGGGCATGACCCGCACCAGCCCGCGCCCCGTCGCCCCGGCGGCCGAGGGCTGGGCGGTGCACCCGTGGGCCGACGTCGTGCTGCCCGAGCCCGAGCACCACGCCGGGGTCATGGCCGCCGCCGGGCAGCTGTGGGCCACCCTCGCCGACCTCGGCCGCTTCGCCGCCTTCCTGCTCGGTGACACCGCCGACGTGCTCGACCCCGCCACGCTCGAAGAGATGACCGTGCCCGCCGGGGTGGACTCCTCCGCCCCCGGCTGGTCGGCCTACGGGCTGGGCCTGCAGGTCGTGCGGGTCGACGGCCGGACGCTCGTGGGGCACGGCGGCTCGATGCCCGGCTTCCTGGCCGGCGTCTTCGTCGACCGGGAGGAGCAGACCGGCGCGGTCTCGCTGGCCAACGCGACCAGCGGCGTCGACCCGCTGGTGTTCGGGCTGCTGGCCGACCTGCGCGGCGCCGAGCCGCGGGTCGTCGAGCCGTGGGCGCCGGCGCCGTCGCCGGTGCCGCTGGAGAGCCTCGGCGTCTGGTTCTGGGGGCCGGCGCCCTACGTCGTCCGGGCGGTCGCCGGCGGCCTGCTGCACCTGGGCCCGCTGCCGGGCCGCAGCGGGCGGGCCAGCCGGTTCACCCGCCGCGACGACGGCACCTGGCTGGGTCTGGACGGCTACTTCGCGGGGGAGACGCTGCGGATCGCCGCCGACCACCTGGACCTGGACACGTTCGTCTTCACCCGCACCCCCTACGACCCGGACGCCCCCGTGCCCGGCGGCGTGGACGAGCGCGGCTGGCGCTGACCCCGGGTGGGGCAGGCGGGTGGGTGCAGGCCGGGGCGGTCTGCCCCGCCGGGGGTCAGGCGCGGTCGAACGCGTCGATGGTGAACTTGACGACGACGCCGTAGGCCAGGTGCGGCACGACGTCGCTGAGCCAGTCGGCCGCCGACCAGGTGCGGGGATCGGTGACCCCGAGCGCCGTCATGGGCCCGTTCGCCGCGACCATCGCGCCCAGGCCGGTCAGCAGCGTCCCGACCGGCTTCGCCGAGCGCAGGCCCGACGCCCGGGCGAGCCCACCGATCACGCCCACCCCGACGCCGGCCACCAGGCCCGTCATCGGGCCGAGTCCCTGCACCCGGTTCCGGCGGGTCTCGTCGTCCCCGGGGATGGGCACGTGCGCCGTCTCCGCCAGCTTCTCCACGGTCTGCTCGGGCGTCGAGCTGCTGCCCCGGCCGCGCACCACCATGTCCAGGTAGGTCACGGCGTTGAGCGCCGTGGTCCCCGCCGCACCGGCCGCCGCCCCGCGCAGCGCCCAGCCGAGGGTGCTGATCCCGCGCTTGCCCTTGCCCGCCACGCCGAACGGGGTCCGCTTCGCCATGCCGACACCGGTACCCGCAGCGGCGCGGTCCCACCCACCGTTCACGGCCGGGGCCGGCGCGTCCTCCGGCGGAGCAGCGCCACGCCACCCAGCACGACGACGGTGCCGGTGACCAGGAGCAGGGCCGGTGCCCTCCCGCCGGCGGGGAGCTCGGTGCCGGCGCCGCCGCGCCGGAGTGCGCCCGCGCCGGCCGGACCCGCGGGGGCGAGCGCCCGGAGCTCGGCCTCCAGCGCCGGCGTGAGCTGCGCCGTGCCGCCGCACAGGAAGGCGGCGTACTGGCCGTCGGCGAGGGTGGTGAACGCCGTGCCACCGAGATCCGCGTCGCGCGTGGCGAAGACGGCGACGGGGCCGTCGCCGGTCAGCTCGAGCCCGCAGCTCGCGCCGGAGGCGGGGGAGAGGACCCCCTGCCGTGCGTGCGCCGTCCCCTTGACCACCGTGTCGACCGCGAAGACGTGCAGCGCCGGATCGCCGCTGCCGACGCGGATCCCCGACGGCTCCTCCCGGGACACCAGGGACCCGGTGAAGACGACGTCGGCGCGCGCCAGGAACTCCGCCGTCGTGCCACCCGTGCAGCTGCACGCCGTCGCCGGGGACGCCACCACCAGGCCGAGGCCGGCGAACCAGCAGCTCAGCAGCAGGAACAGGGCGGTCCGGCGCACGGGCGCGAGCATCCTCCGATCGGTGGGCGGGGACCAGTACCGCTGGCGGGCCCGGCTCCGCCCACCCGCGCTGGGCGGGTGGGCGACGTCGCCGCTGCGCTCGAGCGCACCATCGGCGAGCTGCTCGCGCAGCGTCGTCCGGAGGCCTCGATCGGCCCCTCGGAGACTGCCCGAGCGGTCGATCCGGTGGGCTGGCGCGACCTGATGCCCGCGGCGCGCAGCGCGGCCGGCCGGCTCGCGGACGCGGGGGCCGTCGAGGTGACGCAGGGCGGTGCCGTCGTCGACGTCCGGACCGCCCGGGGACCGGTGCGGATCCGCCGGCCGCGCTAGTCCGTCCCGGCGGCCCGGTCCAGCAGCGGGCCCGTGCGGCGCTCGACGAAGCGGCGCATCGCCAGCGCGGTGTCCACCCGCTGGACGCCGGGGATGGCCAGCACGGCCTCGGTGATCCGCCAGAGGTGGTCGGCGTCGGTGGCGACCACGTGCACCAGCAGGTCGGTGGCGCCGGACAGCCCGGTGACCTCCAGGACCTCGGGCAGGCCGGCCAGCGCGTCGCTGACCTCGCCCAGCCCGCGCTGGGCCACCTGCACCGACATGTACGCCGCGAGGCGGTAGCCGAGGGCCTGGGGGCGCACCCGCTGGTCCAGCGGTGCCAGGACGCCGTTGCTCTCCAGGCGGGCCAGCCGGCTCTGCACCGTGTTGCGGGCCAGCCCGAGCCGCTGGGACAGCGCCATCACGCTGGCGCGCGGGTCCTCCGTCAGGGCGAGCAGCAGCCGCGCGTCTGTGGCGTCGATCTCGGGCATGCTGGGCAGTCTGGCAGGTGTCGGCTGCTTCCGGGTGTCGATCTGCGCAGCAGTCGCCGTGGGTGCTGCGCAGATCGCCGCCGCTGAGGACTGGTCCTCGCCGGGGCTGCCGTGCCAGGATGTGTGAGGGCCACCACATCTGGCGGCCGGAACGTCCAGCACCACCGCGTCGCCGGCGACCCCGGCGGGGGTGGCCGACGGCGAGGAGCGCGACCCGTGACAGCGAAGACCTTGACCACGGAGATGGTCGACCCCGTCCCGGGGGCCGCCGCGCCCCACCTGCCGTCGCGCACCCAGCTCGTCCAGCTGCTCACGCCGGAGGGCGACCGGGTCGAGCACCCGGACTACTCGCTCGAGATCGGGCACGACGAGCTGCGCGCCCTGTACCGCGACCTCGTCCTGGTCCGCCGCTGGGACGTCGAGGCCACCGCCCTGCAGCGCCAGGGGGAGCTGGGCATCTGGGCCTCGCTGCTCGGCCAGGAGGCCGCGCAGATCGGCGCCGGCCGGGCGATGGTCGCCTCGGACATGGCGTTCCCCACCTACCGCGAGCACGGCGTCGCCTGGACCCGCGGCGTCGACCCGCTGCACGTGATCAGCCTGTTCCGCGGTGTGGACAACGGCGGCTGGGACCCGGTGGGCACCGGCTTCAACCTCTACACCGTCGTCATCGGCGCGCAGACGCTGCACGCCACCGGTTACGCGATGGGCCTCCAGCGCGACGGCGCCGAGAGCGCGGCGCTGGCGTTCCTCGGCGACGGCGCGACCAGCCAGGGTGAGGTCAACGAGGCGATGATCTGGGCGGCGAGCTTCTCGGCACCCGTCGTCTTCTTCTGCCAGAACAACCAGTACGCGATCAGCGTCCCGCTGGAACGGCAGTCGCGGGTGCCGCTGTACCAGCGGGCCGCCGGCTTCGGCTTCCCCGGGGTCCGGGTCGACGGCAACGACGTCCTCGCCGTCCTGGCCGTGACCCGGGCGGCGCTCGCGGCCGCCCGGGAGGGCCAGGGCCCGACGTTCATCGAGGCCTTCACCTACCGGATGGGTGCCCACACCACCTCCGACGACCCGACCCGCTACCGGCTGGCCAGCGAGCTGGAGGAGTGGAAGCTGCGCGACCCGATCGCCCGGCTCAAGGCCCACCTGTCGCGCAGCTCGATCGCCGACGCCGCGTTCTTCGACTCCGTCGAGGCGGAGGCCGACGAGCTGGCCGCGCGCATCCGCAGCGGCACCGTCGACATGCCCGATCCGGCGCCGACGGAGATGTTCGACCACGTCTACGCCGAGCAGACCCCGCCGCTGGCGCAGCAGCGGGCCGACTTCGTCGCCTACCAGGCGAGCTTCCAGGAGGCCGGCGAATGAGCACCGAGAAGCTGACCATCGGCAAGGCGCTCAACCTCGGCCTGCGCAAGGCCATGGAGGACGACGCGAAGGTCGTGCTCATGGGCGAGGACATCGGCAAGCTCGGCGGGGTCTTCCGGATCACCGACGGGCTGCAGAAGGACTTCGGCGAGGCGCGCGTGGTCGACACACCGCTCGCCGAGGCCGGCATCCTCGGCACCGCCGTCGGCCTGGCCATGCGCGGCTACCGGCCGGTCTGCGAGATCCAGTTCGACGGCTTCGTCTTCCCCGCCTACAACCAGATCGTCACCCAGGTGGCCAAGATCCACGCCCGCTCCAAGGGCCGGCTGCCGATGCCGATCGTCATCCGCATCCCCTTCGGCGGCGGCATCGGCGCGGTCGAGCACCACAGCGAGAGCCCGGAGGCCTACTTCGCGCACACCGCGGGCCTCAAGGTGGTCGCCGTCAGCAACCCGGTGGACGCCTACTGGGGCATCCAGCAGGCCATCGCCCACCCCGACCCGATCGTCTTCCTCGAGCCCAAGCGCCGGTACTGGGAGAAGGCCGAGGTCGACGTCGACGCGACGCCCGATCCGCTGTTCGCCTCGCGGGTGGTCCGCGGCGGGGACGACGTCACCGTGCTGGCCTACGGCCCGATGGTGAAGACCGCGCTGCAGGCCGCCGAGGCCGCGGCCGAGGAGGGGCGGTCGGTGGAGGTCGTCGACCTGCGCACCGTCAGCCCGCTGGACCTCGACCCGGTGTTCGAGTCGGTGCGCCGCACCGGACGCTGCGTGGTCGTCCACGAGGCGCCGGTGACGCTGGGCCTGGGTGCGGAGATCGCCGCCCGGGTGACCGAGACCTGCTTCCACTCCCTGGAGGCGCCGGTGCTGCGGGTCGGGGGCTACGACACCCCCTACCCGCCGTCGAAGCTCGAGGAGGAGTACCTCCCCGACCTCGACCGGGTGCTGGACGCCGTCGACCGCGCGATGGAGTTCTGAGCCATGCCGCAGAGCGCCACCCTTCGCCAGTTCAAGCTCCCCGACGTCGGCGAGGGCCTCACCGAGGGGGAGATCCTCCAGTGGCTGGTCGAAGTCGGTGACACGGTCACCGTCAACCAGCCACTGTGCGAGGTGGAGACCGCCAAGGCCGCGGTCGAGCTGCCCTCCCCGTTCGCCGGCACCGTCGTCGAGCTGCTGCACGAGGCCGGGACCATGGTCGACGTCGGCACGCCGATCATCACGATCGACACCGGTGGCGGGGCGCCGGCCGACGATGCCGAGCCCGCCGACGACGCCGAGCCTGACGACGACGACGGCGAGCCGGGCGCCGGGCTGATCGGGGGCACCGCGCCCGGCGGCCGGACGGCGGTGCTCGTCGGCTACGGCCCGCGCACCACCGAGGCCCGGCGCCGGCCGCGCCGCTCCGGCACCTCCGCCGCGGCCCGCGCGACCGCGCCGCCCGGCGCCGACCACGGCTCCGGCGGCACCGCCCGCCCGGCCCTGCCCACCGACGACGGCCCACCCCTGCTCGCCACCGCTCCGGACATGCGCAGCAAGCCGATGCGGCACGGTGGGCTGGAGGTCGGCCGGCAGGCCGAGGCGGCGGCGCTGCGCGAGGATGCCGCCCCCGCCCGCGGGGCGCAGCCGGGCCGCCGCGGACCGCGGCCGCTGGCCAAGCCCCCAGTGCGCAAGTACGCCAAGGACCTCGGGGTCGACCTGACCACGCTCACCGGCTCGGGCGCCGGTGGCTGCATCACCCGGGCCGACGTCGACGCCGCCGTCGCCGCCCGCACCGCCCCTCCGGCGGAGCCGGCCACGTCCGCCGCGACCGGCGGGGAGCAGCGGATCCCGGTCAAGGGCGTGCGCAAGGCGACCGCCGCGGCGATGGTGGCCAGCGCCTTCACCGCGCCGCACGTCACCGAGTTCCTCACCGTCGACGTCACCCGGATGATGAAGCTGCGGCGCCGGCTGGCCGAGCGGCCCGAGCTGGCCGCGGTCAAGGTGAGCCCGCTGCTGTTCGTCGCCAAGGCGGTTCTGCTGGCCGCGGGGCGGCACCCGATGGTCAACAGCTCCTGGGACGAGGCGGCGCAGGAGATCGTCGTCCACGGGCAGGTCAACCTCGGCATCGCGGCGGCCACCCCGCGCGGGCTCGTCGTCCCCAACATCAAGGACGCCGGCCGGCTGTCCCTGGCCGAGCTGGCCGGTGCGCTGGCCGAGCTGACCGAGACCGCCCGTGCCGGGCGCACGTCGCCGGCGGACATGACCGGCGGCACCCTCACGATCACCAACGTGGGCGTGTTCGGGGTCGACACCGGGACGCCGATCCTCAACCCGGGCGAGTCGGCGATCCTGGCCTTCGGCGCCGTGCGGGAGATGCCGTGGGTGCACAAGGGCAAGGTCCGGCCGCGTCTGGTGACCCAGCTGGCGCTGAGCTTCGACCACCGCATCGTCGACGGCGAGCTGGGGTCGCGGTTCCTGGCCGACGTGGGGGCGCTGCTGTCCGATCCCGGCGCGGCGCTGGCGTTCTGACCGGAGGAGGCGGCGGCAGGATGGCGACCGTGCACCGACGCGTGCTCGCCCTCGTCGCCCTGCTCCTGTTCGTCGTCCTCACCGGCGCGGCGATCGGCGTCAGCGGCGCGCGGCCGGGCCTGGAGCAGGGGGCCGCGCCGTTGCTGCTGCAGGGGCTCGGCTACCTGTGCGCGGTCACCGGCGCCGTCCTCCTGCTCCTGGGGGACGCCGGTTCCGCGACCGGCAGCTCGGCCTCGTGGTGCTCGCCGGGACGGCGGTCATGGCGTCGTCGACGCGCTGACGACGGCCGACGTCGGGGCGAACATCGGCGCCGGGCTGGTGCGACTGATCTCCCTCGTCGTCGTGGGGGTGGCGACGGCGCGGCTGGCCGTCGCCCTGGTGGCGGACCGGCGGGCCGGGTCCTAGCGCGACCGGCCCGGGCCGTCGCGGCGGCGCTCCGCTGACCTGCTCCTTCGAGGTGTCAGCCTAGCGTGCGCGGGGTAGGCGGCGCGCGACCGAATACGCGACATCAAGGAGCTGAGAACGTGGCCAGCGTGCAGGAGTCCGTCGACGTCGACGTCCCGATCCGCGTCGCCTACGACCAGTGGACGCAGTTCGAGTCGTTCCCCCAGTTCATGGGTGGGGTCGAGAGCATCACGCAGATCGACGAGACGCACACCCACTGGGTGACCAACGTCGACGGCGTGAAGCGGGAGTTCGACGCCGAGATCACCGAGCAGCACCCCGAGGAGCGGGTCGCCTGGACCAGCACCAGCGGCGAGGCCAAGCACGCCGGCGTGGTGACCTTCCACCGGCTCGACGACGCCAAGACCCGCGTGATGATCCAGATCGACTGGGAGCCCACCGGGCTGGTGGAGAAGGCCGGCGCGGCGCTGGGCTTCGACGACCGCCAGGTGAAGGCCGACGCGAAGAAGTTCAAGGAGTTCATCGAGAGTCGCGGCACCGAGACCGGTGCCTGGCGCGGGGACGTCGAGCGCCCCAGCTGACGTCACCGCCCGTCGACGGCGCCCGTCCCCGTTCGGGGGCGGGCGCCGTCTGCGTCGTGGGGGCCCTGAGGCCGGTGGGTCGTCCGGGTGACGAGCCTCACCCGAAGGGAGGTGCAACCTTCGGCAAATGCGCAACACTGCCGATGTTTCGTCGGACTATCGTGGCGTCTGCCTGCGTTACTACGGGCGTAGGCACTTCACACGGACGAAAGAGGCATCAACGATGAGCAGCGTGACGGCCAGCTGGCGGCGGCGTCGGCAGGTGGCGCGTACCCGGCGGGCGCTCGACAAGGCTCTGGCGCGCAGCAGCAGCCCGGCCATGCGCGACGAGCTCCTGACCATGGCGAACAGCAGCCACTTCCTCGGTCGCTGAGCGGCGGTCGCCCCCGCGCGGCCCGCGAACATCCCGACCCCGGTCTCCGTCGAGACCGGGGTCGCATGCGTTCGGGGGACAGCAGGTGCCGAGCGCGCCGAAGAGTGCCATTGTGTAGTGGTGCGCGCACGATCCGTGGTTAGTCGAGGTCGGACCCAGCGCGTTGCCGGACGAGGGAACGGGGCTCGATGAGCCGGGCCACCGCCGCGCGGGAGACCTCCGGTGCCACCACCGGCGGCCTGCTCCGCTACGTCCGCGGGCAGGCCGGTGACGCCGCCGTGGCGGAGGTGCTGCGGCGCGCCGGCGTCGACGCGACCGCCGGGGAGCTCGGCGACCGGTCCCGCTGGTGGAGCTACGACACCCGCATCGCGCTGTTCGCCGCGGCCACCGAGGTCCTCGGCGACCCCCGCGCGATGCTCGACGTCGGCCGCGCCGTGCTCCAGGGCGGGACGGCCCACTCTCTGGTCGTCCTGCTGCGCGCGATGGGCTCCCCGCAGCAGGTCCTCGGTCAGCTGCCGCGTGCGGTGCAGAAGTTCAGCACGACCACGACCATGGAGATCGTCGAGGCCGGGCGGACCGCAGCCACCATCCGGTTCCGGCTGCACGACGGGTTCGCGCACTCGCGGCTCGATTGCGACTACACGCAGGGCCTGCTCAGCACCGTCCCGCGGATCTTCGGCCTCCCGCCGGCCCGCGTCACCCACGACGAGTGCCAGTCCGACGGGCATCCGGCCTGCACCTACCACCTGACCTGGGCCCGGCGGTCCCGCCTGCCCTGGCGTCGCCGCGGCGCGTGGCGCACCGACCCCGAGCAGCACGCCCTCCGGGGACAGCTGCAGATCCTGCAGTCGGCCGCCTCCGACCTGGTCGCCGGCGTCGACGTCGACACGGCCCTGGAGCGCATCGTCACCCGGGCCGCGGAGGCGGTGCTCGCCCCGGCGTACCTGCTGGCCGTGCACGCCCCCCGGCGGCGGTGCACCGCTGGTGCACGGGGAGGGCCTGGACCTCGAGCAGCTCCCCGAGCTCGCCGCGCGGCTGCTCGACGGGGGCGACCTCGGTCCCGGGGCCGTCGTCGTCGACGTGGCGTCGGCCCGCCGGGTGCACGGCCGGCTCGCCGCGCTCTACCCCCACGGCGACGGCGCGGTGGGGGACGAGGCGGCCATGCTCGCCGCCTACGCACGTCACGCGGCCGCCGCGCTGGACCTGATCATCGCCCTGGCGGACGCGCGCACCGAGGCCGACCGGGCCGGTGCGCTGCTGAGCCTGGCGCACGGCCTCGCCGCCACGACGGATGCCGCGGAGGTCGCCGACCTGGTCGCCGAGGCGCTGCCGGAGGTGGTCGGCTGCTCGACGGCCGGCATCCTGCTGTGGGACCCGGCCAGTGGGACCCTTCGGTCGCACTCGTCCGTCGGCCTCGGCCCGGACGGGCAGGACCTGGTGCGGTCGACGGCGCTGCGTCCCGAGGACGCGCCGGAGCTGGTCGGCATGCTCACCAGCCGCGAGCCGCAGGTCGTGCGCCGGGACACGAGCAGCCCGGCCGTGCGGCGGCTGCTCGACGGTGCCGGGACCTCCGACGCGGTGGCGGTCCCGCTGCTGGCGGACGGGGTCTTCCTCGGCGTCGCCACGGCCGGCTGGCGCCGGGGCGAGGCGCCCGTGGACCTCGACGGGGAGGTGCTGACCCGGCTGCGCGGCGTCGGCGACCAGGCGACCACCGCCCTGCAGAAGGCCCGGTTGCTCCAGACCGTCCGGCACCAGGCCACGCACGACGCGCTGACCGGGCTGCCCAATCGGGTGCTGTTCCTCGACCGGCTCACCGCGGCGATCGCGGCGGCGGGCCGGGGGTCCTCCCTCGCCGTGCTGTTCTGCGACCTCGACCGGTTCAAGCAGGTGAACGACAGCCTGGGGCACGCGGCCGGTGACGAGCTGCTGCGCCAGGTGTCGGCCCGGCTGCGGGCGGCGGTCCGGCCGGGGGACGTCGTCGGCCGGCTCAGCGGGGACGAGTTCGCCGTCGTCCTGCCCGGCCTGGCCGAGCCGTCGGACGCCGACGGCCTGGCTGCCCGGATCGTGGCGTGCTTCCACGAGCCGTTCCGGCTAGAGGGCACCGACGTGGTCGTCGGCACCAGCGTCGGGGTGGCCGTCCACCCGGGTGACGGCGGCTCCGCCGAGGAGCTGCTGCGCACGGCGGACGCCGCGATGTACCGGCACAAGCACGCCGGCCGACCCATGCCGGCCCGCGGCTGACCTGCGCTCGGCTCACCCGAACCGGGCAGTTCCGCTCAAGCGCGCCGCCCACCCGGCCGATGCTCGGTCCGTGGGCACACGAGCACCCGATGGCGGCGACCCGGCCGCCGACCTGCCGGCCGAGGCGCGGGAGACGTCCGGCGCGACGATGGGCGGAGTGCTCGGTTACGTGCGCCGCCACGCCGGGGACGACGCCGTCGCCGCGGTGCTCGCCCGCGCCGGCCTCACCCATCTCGCCGGGCAGCTCGAGGACCAGTCCCGCTGGTGGAGCTACGACACCCGCATCGCCCTGTTCACCGCCGCCACCGAGGTGCTCGGTGACCCGGACACGATGTTCCGCATCGGGGCGGATGCGACCCGCAGCGGGCTGGCGCACTCCCTGCTGCTGGTGCTGCGCGCGCTCGGTTCGCCCGGCCAGGTCTTCCGGCACCTGCCCCGCACGGCGGCGAAGTTCACCACCGTCTCCACCATGGAGCTCCGCGAGCTGACCGCCACGTCGGCGAGCCTCGCGATCACGCTGGCGGAGGGCTACCCCCACTCGGAGCTGGACTGCGCGTACGCCCGCGGCCTGGCGGTCACCGTGCCCACCATCTTCGGCCTTCCACCCGGGGTCCTCGCGCACGCCGAGTGCATGGGTGGCGGTCCGCGCACCTGCACGTACCGCGTCACCTGGGCCCGTCGCTCCCGGTTCCCGCGCCGGCGGCGCCACGCGCCGGCCACCGGGCCGGAGCTCGCCGCGCTCCGCGGCCAGCTGCGCACGCTGCAGTCGGCCGCCGGCGACCTCGTCGCCAGCGACGACCTGGACACGGTCCTGCACCGCATCGTGGCCCGCGCGGGCGAGGCCGTGCTCGCGCCGGCGCACCTGCTGGCCGTCGCGGCGCCGGACGGCGGCCCGCCGCTGGTGCACAGCGCCGGGATCCCCGATGACCGGCTCCCCGGTCTGGCCGCCCGGCTGCTGGCCGGCGAGGGCCTCGGCCCGACCGCCGTCGTCGTCGACGTCGTCTCCGCCCGCCGCCGGCACGGTCGGCTCGCCGCCATCTACCCGTCCGGTGAGGGCGAGATGACCGACGAGCACACCATGCTCGCCGCCTACGCCGGCCACGCCGCGGCCGCGCTGGACCTGCTCTTCGCCCTCGACGCCGCCCGCGCGGCGGCGGACCGGGCCGGTGCGCTGCTCGCCCTGGCCCACGAGCTGGCCGGGGCAACCGACGCCACCGCCGTCAGCTCGATCGTGGCCGACGCCCTGCCGCGGGTCATCGGCTGCAGCAGTGCCTCGGTCATGCTCTGGGACCCCGCCGAGGGGCAGCTGCGGGCCCGGTCGTCGGCCAACCTGAGCAGCGCGCAGCGCACGCACTTCCTGGAGACGCCCCTGCGCGCCGAGGACACCCCGGAGCTGGTCGGGATGCTCACCGATCGCGAGCCGCGGATCCTCCGCGCCGCCGACAGCAGCCCTGGGCTGCGCAGGCTCCTGTCCGAGATCGGCGTCTCTGACGTCGTCGCGGTGCCGCTCCTGGCGGGCAGCACGTTCCTCGGTGTGGCGACGGCGAGCTGGGAGGCCGGCCGGGCCCCGGAGGAGCTCGGCGGGGAGGTCCTCGCCCGCCTGCGCGGCGTCGGGGACCAGGCCTCCACCGCGCTGCAGAAGGCCCGCCTGCTGGAGACCGTGCGGCACCAGGCCTCCCACGACGCGCTGACCGGGCTGCCCAACCGGGTGCTGTTCCTGGAACGGCTCGAGGCGACGCTCCGCGACGAGGGCGGGCACCTCGGGGTGCTGTTCTGCGACCTCGACCGGTTCAAGGAGGTCAACGACTCGCTCGGCCACGCCGCCGGGGACGAGCTGCTCCGTCAGGTCGCCGCGCGGCTGCGGGCCGTCGTCCGTCCGGGCGACACCGTCGGCCGGCTCAGCGGCGACGAGTTCGCCATCGTGCTGCCGGAGCTGGCCGACGCCGACCACGCCCGCCGCCTCGCCGACCGCGTCGCCGGCTGCTTCGCCGAACCGTTCCGGCTCGACGGCACCCCGGTGTGGGTGGGCACCAGCGTGGGGGTGGCGGTGCTGGACGCCGACCGCGGCCGCAGCGCGGACGAACTGCTCCGCGAGGCCGATGCGGCGATGTACCGGCAGAAGGAGGGGCGCGCCCGCGCCCGCGCCGCGCGCTGAGCCGTCAGTCCCGTAGCCGGCCGCGCAGCGCGGCCTGCTCGCCGGCACCGAAGCCGTGCGCGTCGAGCCAGCCGGCGGGGCCGCCGTACCGCTCGTCGAGCAGGGTCAGCACCCGGTCCATCGTCTCCGCCCGCGGGGTGTGGCTGGCGACGTCGCGGGTGACCATGTCCTCGGCGTACGTCGGCGAGGCGGCCAGCTTGGCCACCAGCGCATCGATGATCTCCGCCGTCAGCGCGTAGTCGGCCACGATCTCCTCGTGCGGCACGCCTGCGACCGCCAGGGCGAAGGCGCAGACCACGCCGGTGCGGTCCTTGCCGGCCGCGCAGTGCACCACCGACGCGCCGTCGGTCGCCCGGCTCAGCGCCCGCAGCGCACCGACGACGTTCTCCGACCGCTGGCCGAGGTAGCCCAGGTAGGACCGGACCGCCGGCGGCTCACCCTCGTCGTGGGCAGCCACCTGCCGGGGCAGCAGCGACTCCAGCCACCCGGCCGGGAGCTCGGGCCGGTCGTCGGCCTCCTCGACCGCGAACACGTCGGTGTGGTGGCCGCGCTCGGGCAGCAGGGTGAAGTGCCGGTGGGTCACCTCCGGAACGGCGCGCAGCGGCCCGCGGCCCTCCAGCAGGATCTCCGCCGTCGTGCGCAGGTCGATCACCTGGCGCAGGCCCATCTCGGAGACCAGCCGCCGGACGTCGGCGTCGCTGAGGGTCTGCAGGTTGTCGCTGCGCAGGATCCGCCCCGCCGCCGTGCGCCCGCCGTCGGTGGTCGGCAGCCCGCCGAGGTCGCGCATGTTGGTGGTGCCGTCGAGCCGGATCCAGCGGCCGGTGTGCGGAGAGGTCACGCCTGGGACGGTACGGCCCCGCTCCGGGCGTCAGCGAGCAGCCCGTCGCACACGGAGATCAGCCGTCGACGCAGTGCCGCGCCCCGGTCGGCGAACGTCCGCTGGGCGGTTACGTACTGCGCCTTGCCCTCGGGCGTCTCGATGGCCACCGGCTCGTACCCGTGGTCGCGGAGGTCGTAGGGCGAGGCGCGCATGTCGAGCTCGCGGACGTCCACGGCGAGGGCGAGGCAGTCGGCCAGCAGCTCCCCGGGCACGGCGGGGGAGAGCTTGTAGGCCCACTTGTAGAGGTCCATCGTCGCGTGCAGGCAGCCCGGCTGCTCCAGGTCCGGCTGGGTGGCGCGCGTCGGCCGCAGGGTGTTCAGCGGCCGGCCGCGCCGGCTGAAGAAGCGGTAGGCGTCGAAGTGGCTGCACTGCACGCGGTGGCGGTCCACGACCTCGGCGGTGCCCTCGACGCCCAGGCGCAGGGGCACTCCGCCGTGCCGCACCTCGCCGTCGTCCGGGCGGTAGACCATCGCCCACTCGTGCAGGCCGAAGCAGCCGAACTGCGCCGGCCGCCCCGCGGTCGACCGGAGCAGGTGCCCGACCCGGGCCACGACCTCTCCGCGGGCGGCGAGGAAGGCGTCCGGATCGAGGCCGACGGCGCCGCCGGCGTGCTCGGTGTGGAACGGCCAGCCGAGGCGCTCCCGGGCGGCCGGGCCGGCCAGGGCGGTCCCCACCCCGGGGTGCCAGCGGGCCAGCCGGCCGGGCGTCTCGGAGTAGTAGGTGAACAGGAAGTCCAGCACCGGGTGGGCCACGCCGGCCCGGCGCCGCTCCGCGTGCGGCCCGGTCCAGCCGGCCATCCGCGCCGCGTGCGCTCCCGCCCGCGGCAGCCACTCGGCCTCGGCCAGGACGGTCAGGGGCGGGCGCGGCACGGCGTCCAGGGTAGGTGGGGCCCCTCAGTCCGCCTCGTTGCCGGGGCGGGCCACCGACTCGTCTTGCTGGGCGTCCTCGTCCGTCGTGAGCGTCACGTCCGCGCTGTCGGCGGGGGCGCCGTCGTCGGCGGTGTCGGGGGACTCGCGGTAGCCGGTCGGCTGGGACTCGGTCATCGGCCGTCGTCTCCGGATCGCTCGGTGGGGGCCTGGACCTCGCCGGACGCGCCGGCCCGCGTGGCACGGGCGACGTCGCCGTCGGCGCGGGCGGGCAGGTCGTCGCCCTGGGCGGCGTCGCGCTCGATCGCCTCGTCGGCGGTGAGGGGGACGTCGTCGAACGACGAGCCCAGGTCGCTGTTGGCGCCGGTGGCGGACGAGGTGGGGACGTCCTGCTGGATGCGGTCGCTGCCCTGCGGGTCGGTCATGCCGGCCTCCTTCGGTCGAGGGTCCTCCCGGCCATGCCCGGGAGAGCCCCCGCGAAACGGCCGAGGCCGCCTCCCGGTGGGGGAGGCGGCCTCCGGCTGTCGAAGGAGGCTCAGAAGGCCGCCTCGTCGATCTCCATGAGGGCGTTGTCGGTCGCCTCGACGATGGCCCGCTCGGAGGACAGCCGCGGCAGTACCTGGGTGGCGAAGAAGCGGGTGGCCGCGAGCTTGCCCTCGTAGAACAGTCGGTCCCGCTCGCTGACCTCGCCGGCCAGCGCGGCCAGCGCGACCTCCGACTGGCGGATCAGCAGCCAGGCGGTGACCAGGTCGCCGACCGCCAGCAACAGGCGGGAGGTGTTCTGGCCGACCTTGTACAGGTTGGCCATGTCCTCCTGGGCCGCCGTGAGGTGGCCGAACATCGCCGTCAGCATGCCCTGGACGTCGGCCAGCGCCTTCGCCAGCAGCTGGCGCTCCTCCTTGAGCCGGCCGTTGCCCGCCTCGGCGTCGATCGTGGCCTGGATCTGGCCGGCCAACCAGGTCAGCGCGACGCCGCCGTCCTTGACGATCTTGCGGAAGAAGAAGTCCTGGCCCTGGATCGCGGTGGTGCCCTCGTAGAGGGTGTCGATCTTGGAGTCCCGGATGTACTGCTCGATGGGGTAGTCCTGCAGGAAGCCCGAGCCGCCCAGGGTCTGCAGCGACTCCTGGGTGAGCAGCTGGGTGGCGCGCTCGGAGCCGAAGCCCTTCACGATCGGGAGGAGCAGGTCGTTGAGCCGCTCGGCGAGCGTGGCCTCCTCGCTGTCGGCGGTGCCCTCGGCCTCGGCGGCCGTCACCTGGTCGCGGAAGCTGGCCGCGTACAGGTAGAGGGCGCGCATGCCCTCGGCGTAGGACTTCTGCAGCATCAGCGAGCGGCGGACGTTGGGGTGACGGGTGATGGGCACCCGCGGGGCGTCCTTCGACGTCGCGGTCAGGTCGGCGCCCTGGATGCGGTTCTTGGCGTAGTCGAGCGCGACCTGGTAGCCGGCCGACAGCGTGGCGATGGCCTTCGTGCCGACGAACATCCGGGCGTACTCGATGATCTTGAACATCTGCGCGATGCCGTCGTGCACGTCACCGACCAGCCAGCCCTGGGCCGGCACCGGGCCGTCGCCGAAGGTCACCTCGCAGGTGGTGGAGACCTTGAGGCCCATCTTCTTCTCGACGTTCGTGACGTAGGCGCCGTTGCGCTCGCCGAGCTCACCGGTCTCGAGGTCCACGTGGAACTTGGGGACGACGAAGAGCGACAGGCCCTTGGTGCCGGCCTTCGCGCCCTCGGGACGGGCCAGCACCAGGTGGACGATGTTGTCGCTGAGGTCGTGCTCGGCCGAGGTGATGAACCGCTTCACGCCGGAGATGTGCCACGAGCCGTCGGGCTGCTGCACCGCCTTCGTGCGGCCGGCGCCCACGTCGGAGCCGGCGTCGGGCTCGGTGAGCACCATCGTGGCGCCCCAGCCCTTGTCGATCATCAGCCGGGCCAGCTTCTTCTGGTCCTCGGTGCCCAGCTCGAACAGCGTCTGCGCGAAGGACGGGCCGGAGCCGTACATGAAGACGGCGGGGTTGGCGCCGAGCACCATCTCGAACGCGCCCCAGGTCAGGACGGCGGGGGCGCCGAAGCCGCCGAGCTCCTCGGAGAGGTCCAGCCGGTACCACTCGCCGGCGTCGAGCGCCTCGACCGACCTCTTGAACGACTCGGGCAGGGTCACCGAGTTCGTGGCCGGGTCGAACACCGGCGGGTTGCGGTCGGCGTCGGTGAAGGACGCGGCGATCGGCCCCTCGGCCAGCTTCCGGATCTCGGCCAGCACGCCGCGCGCGGTGTCGGCGTCCATCTGCGCGAACGGCCCGGTGCCGAAGCGGTCCTTGGTGTCGAGGAACTCGAAGAGGTTGAACTCGAGGTCCCGCAGGTTCGCGGTGTAGTGGCTCATGTGCCGTTGCTCCGTTGCTCCGTGCCGATGGACGGCGAACGCCTACTCGCCAGTAACAAACGTATTACTGGTCGGTAGGAAGGAGCAAGGTCTTGAGCCGGCACGCCCACTCGGAGTGAGCCGGGGCGCACGTCCGAAGAGGGCCGTGCGTCCCGGCGGAGCCGTGCCGGAGAGCGGGAGCCACCGCCCGGCCGGGTCAGCGGCGGCGGCGCCGGGCCCGGAGCACGATGCTCGCCAGCCACACGAGCAGGCCGCCGAGCCCCGCGGCGATCAGCAGCGCGACCACCAGCGGCGCCTGCACGTCACCGAAGACGAGGCTGATCTGCACCGTCTGGCCGTTGAAGACGATGAACAGGACCAGGACGACGGTGACGAAGATCAGCAGCGCCAGCGCGAGTGTCCGGCCGATCGCGCGGCCGGTGTGCCGCTCCTTCGGCGGGGCCTGCTGCTCCTGCGGCGGCGGTGCGGCCGACCCGCCGCCGGCGGGTTCGGTCGAGCGGTTCCACAGGCCCACGCTGAGCGGGTCGCCGGCCGTACCGGACCGGTGCGGATCCGGGGCGCTCACTGCGCGTCCGGTTCGGTGTCGGCGGGCGGGTAGGCCGGGCCGGCGATGCCGTCGGCCGGGCCCTCCGTGGCACCCAGGGAGTCGCGGTCCTCGCCGGGCGCCTTCTGGGCGCCGAGCGGCTGGGCCTTCCGCTCGGATCCGGCGTTGTTCTCATCCGGCATGGTCATGGGCTGGGTGTGCCCGTCCCCGGGGTGCCGGAAACCGGCCGTGATCACGCCGGACGCCTGCGGTGGGCCCGCCGGGGGTCAGTCCCGCAGCGCCGGCCCGGCCTCGTGCGCCGGATGGCCGGAGGTGCGCTCCCGCTGCTTCATCCGCGCCTCGTGGACGTGCCGGTCCCCGCCGGACAACTCGTCGCGCGCGCGGGCGTCGTAGGCCCGGAAGGTGCCCCAGTAGTTCTCGTCGAAGTCCTCGACGATCTGGAAGGTCCACCGGTCGGCGATGACGTTGCGGCCGACGAGGTCGCGGCCGATGTCCTCGGCCAGCCGGCCGGCGCCGGCCTGCTCGAACAGCTCGACGGACTCCTGCAGCAGCCGGTCGGCCTTGCCGGTCAGCTGGTGGAACGCGTACAGGAAGCCGCGCGCCTGGTCGACGGTCTCGAGGGCCTCGGACAGCTTGCCGAGCGCCTCCACCGTCGTGTCGTCGAGGTCGGGCCTGGTGCGGTCGGTGCTCACCCGCCCATCCTGCGGTCAGCCTTGGGCGACCGCGATCTCGATCAGCCGCTCGGCCAGCTGCCGGCCGTGGGCGGCGGGGCCGTCGGGGCCCAGCAGGCCACCGGAGAGGTACATGCCGTCGATGATCAGGTGGATCTGCGCGGCGAGGTCCTCACCGCCGCCGGGGACGATCTCGTCGGCCAGGCGCTCCAGCCGGCTGTGCAGCTCGAACTTGTAGTCGGCGGCGGCGCTGCGGGCGGGGTGCTGCGGGTCGTCGTACTCGCTGCTCACGTTGGTGAAGGGGCAGCCGCGGAACCCGCTGCGGGTGACGTCCCGCTCGACGGCGTCGACGACGGACAGCAGCGCGGCGCGCGGATCGCCGTCCAGCCGGTCCAGCTCGGCGTCGATGAAGGCCAGCACGGTGGCCGCCTTGCGGGTCAGGTAGGCCCCGACGAGGTCGTCCTTGCTCTTGAAGAGCCGGTAGACCGTCATCTTGCCCAGGCCGGTCTCGCGCACCAGCTCGTCCATGCCGACGCTGCGCGAGCTGCGCCCGGCGAACAGGCGCTCGGCGGTGTCCAGGACGATCGCCTGCCGCTCGGCGCGGCTGCGGCGGACCGGTGCCGAGAAGTCGTCGGCGGCGGCGAGGGGCAGGGCGGCGGTCACGTCAGCGATGGTGCACCAGGACGTGACGGAGCAGTTCGCGGCACGCCGACGGTGATCGCTCTGGGTGACGAGAGGCGCCCGGGCTGGGCGTGGCGCCGGGGAGTGTTGGTGTTCATGTGACCACGCAGCGTCACTGAGCCCGCTCCCCGGGGCCGGCCGGGGTCAGTCCCGGCGGGTGCGGCGCGGGTTGGCCAGCAGGCGGGCGACGGCGCGCGCGGCGCTCTCGGCCGTGGACTCGTCGCGGGACGTGCTGGGCGACTCGTGGGTGGTCCGGGGGGTCTGGGCGTTGTCCTCCATGCGCTGCAGCGTGCCCTACCGGAGGCGGCGGAAACCGGCGCGTCCCCGAACGGGGCTGAGAGACGCGTCACCGTGCCGGGCTCAGTGCGCGTGATGGGTGTCGGGCAGTGGCCGGTTCACCCGCCGGGCGGCGCGTGGGCCGGTGGCGACCAGGACGACCACCCAGGCCAGCACGGCCAGCCCCACGATGAAGAAGCTCGGCGGCAGGTTCACCATCGCCGCCAGCACCAGCCCGCCCCAGACCGAGCCGAGCGCGAGGGCGACGGAGAGCGCCGCCACGCGCGCCGGCCGGGCGGTGAGGCGCAGCGCCGTCGCGGCCGGCGTCACCACGAGCGCGAACAGCAGCAGCGTGCCGACCACCTGCACGGCCATCGTGATGGTCAGCGCCAGCAGGACGACGAAGGCCAGGCCGAGCGCCCGGACGGGGACGCCGCGCGCCTCGGCCACGGCGGGGTCCACCGAGGCGAACACCAGCGGGCGGGCGATGACGGCCAGCACCAGCACGACGAGCGCGGTGAACGCCGCGTAGACGGTGAGCTGGTCGCCGGTGATGGCCAGCAGGTTGCCGAACAGCACCGCCGTCGTCGTGCTGGCGTTCGCGCTGGCCAGGGAGGCGAACAGCACGCCCAGCGCCGTCGCCAGCGCCAGGATCGTGCCCGTGGCCATCTCCCGGTCGGCGACCCGGCGCCCGAGCAGGCCGATGAGCAGCCCGCCGCCGAGGCAGAAGACGGCCAGGCCGAGGGTGACGGGCGCCCCGACGAGGATCGCCCCCGTTGCGCCGGGGAAGCCGATGTGGGCCAGCGCGTGCGCGGCGAAGGCGTTCTGCCGGGTGATGACGAAGTAGCCCAGCAGCCCCGCGGCGACGGCGACCAGCGAGCCGCCGATCATCGCGTTCTGCATGAAGGGCGCCTGCAGCACCTGCAGCCAGTTCGACTGGAACTCCACGGCGGCGAAGGCGCCGGTCATCGCTGGGGGTCCCGCCACGCGGCGCGGGTGAACAGGTCGCCCTGGGCGGTCCGCACGACGCCCACCGGGGTGCCGTAGAGGTGCGTGAGCAGCTCCTCCTGCACCACGTCGGTGATCGGGTCGTGGTGCGGGTGGCCGTCCAGCAGGTAGATCGCCTCGGTGAGCACGGGGAGCAGGGGGTTGAGGTCGTGGGCGACGACCATCACCGTCACGTCCCGCTCCCGGTGCAGCTCGCCGAGCAGCTGCACCACCTCCTGCTGGTTGCGCAGGTCGAGGTTCGCCAGCGGCTCGTCGAGCAGCAGCAGTTCGGCGTCGTCGACGATGGCCTGCGCGATGGCCACCCGCTGCTGCTGGCCGCCGGAGATCTCCGACATGCGCCGCTCCGCGAAGCCGGTGGCGCCCACCCGCTCGAGCGCGGAGTCCACCCGCGCCCGCTCCTCGGCCGACGTGCGGCGCAGGCCGAAGCGGTTGCCGGTCAGGCCCAGGGTGACCAGGTCCCGGCAGCGGATCGCGTCGCCGAGAGCGGCGGTGTAGTTCTGCGGCACGTAACCGATGCGGCGGTTCCCGCGGCGCGGCGGGGCGCCGAGCACCTCGACCCGGCCGCCGGCCACGGGCAGCAGGCCCAGCGCCACCTGGAAGAGGGTGGTCTTGCCGGCCCCGTTGGGGCCGATCACGCCGACGACGGCGCCGGCCGCCACGGTGAGCGTGCCGTCGGACCACACGGTGCGACCCCCGCGGGCGACGCTGACGTCGTCGAGGACCAGGGCGGCGGGGCGGCTCACGGTGCGATCGGGAGCGCGTCGCTGCGCCGGGAGGGCTGCCACGCGAGGGAGGAACCCCTCCCCGCAGCGCAGGATTCCGCGCCCGGGGAGGCTGCCGGTCCGGCGGTGGCGCCCGTGGGGACGCCGGCGGGTGGACGACGGACCGGCACGGGCACTCCTACGACTGACAATGATTGTCACTCGCAAGTATGGCCGACGCGTGCACCGGCCCGGCACGCGGGTGCGCGCCCGCGAGCCGGCCCGGCGCCGCGGTCAGACGTCGGGTGTGTCGGCGCCGCCGCCCGTCGCGTCGGTGCGGCCCTCGGCCGGCTCCTCCGGATGCGGGGTGCGGCCGCTGCCGGTCTCCTCGCCGGCCGGGTCGCCCTCGGCGCGCTCGGCGCTGTGCGGCGTGCGCTGGGGTTCGCTCATCGGGCTCCTCCTCGGGGATCGGGTCGGGGAACCTGTGCCCGGTCCTCCGGCGGGCGAACCGCTGGTCAGCCGACCGGGGTGGCGGCGGGGACGCGTGGGAGCAGCCGCCGCACGGCGTCGTCGTCGGGCAGTGCGCCGCGCGCTCCGGGGCCGGTCGTGGACAGCGCCGCGGCGGTGACGGCCTGCCGCACGGCGTCGGCCAGCCCGGCTCCGGCGGCCAGCGCCTGCCCGAGGGCGCCGGCGAAGCAGTCCCCCGCGCCGGTGGTGTCGACGGCGGTGACCGGCGGCGGCGCCTGCAGCAGCGCCGGCCCGTCGCCGGGCACGACGAGGGCGCCGCGGGCGCCCAGGGTGACCACGACCGCCCCCGCGGTCAGCCGGCGCGCGAGGTCCACCAGCTCGGCGGGGGAACGCTCGCCCGGCTCCGCGCCGGCCAGTTGCACCAGCTCGTGCTCGTTGGGCAGCAGGACGTCCACCCGCTCCAGCAGCGCGGCCGGCAGCGGCCGCGGCGGCGCCGGGGTGAGCACCACCGTGCCGGTGGCTGCCCGCGCCACCGCCTCGACGGTCGGCAGCGGCACTTCCAGCTGGAGCAGCACCACCCGCGCCGAGCGCACCGAGGGCGTGTCGACGTCGGCCGGCGTCAGCTCGGCGTTGGCCCCGGGGACCACGACGATCAGGTTCTCCCCGCCGGCCTCCTCGACCGGGATGGTCGCGGTACCGGTCGGCGTGCCGGTCGTGCGCAGCACCCGGCTGACGTTCACCCGGGAGCCGGCCAGCGCGGCCAGCTGCCGGTCGCCGGCCGGGTCGTCCCCCACCCGCCCGACCATGTGCACCCCGGGCCCCAGCAGGCCGGCGGCCGCGGCCTGGTTGGCGCCCTTCCCGCCGGGCGCCAGGGTGGCGGACCGGGCCACCACCGTCTCCCCGCGGCCGGGCAACCGGTCGACGGCCACCAGCACGTCCTCGTTCAGGCTGCCGACGACGGTGACGGACACGGGGACCTCCGGAGTGCGGGACGACGCACCAGCAGTACCAGACGCGGTTTCCCCCGAGCGGCGCCGCGGTACGGGGGGACGACGACCGAGCGGAGGACCGATGACCACCGAGGAACCCGACGACGTCCGGCGCGAGTTCCAGGCGGCGGTGAACATGACCGCCGGCGAGCTGGCGGAGTGGCTGGCGACCGAGGAGTCGCAGGCCGTCGGTCAGAAGGACGGCGACGAGGAGTCCACCGGCCACGCCTCGGGCCGGCGCATCGTCGAGCTGCTGCGGACGAAGGAGGACGACCTCACCGACGACGACCCCGCCCACATGCGGAAGGTCCACGGCTACGTGGCCCGCCACCTGGCCCAGCGGCCGGCCCAGGAGGACGTCGAGACCTCCCGGTGGCGGCATTCCCTGATGAACTGGGGACACGACCCGATGAAGAAGGGCTAGGCCACCCGTGCGAGATTCCGTCCGGCCGCGCAACGACCCCGCCCAGTACGAGGACCTCGTCGACCAGTGGTGGGAGCCCTCCGGCGGCTTCGCGGCCCTGCACTGGCTGGCGGCCTCGCGGGCCGAGCACATCCCGCCCGCGGCCGCGCCCGACGCGCTGCTGGTCGACCTCGCCTGCGGCGGCGGGCTCATGGCGCCCCACGTGGCCCGCCTGGGTTACCGGCACGTCGGCGTCGACCTCGGGCTCGAGGGCCTGCGGACGGCGCGTAGCCACGGCGTCCTGCCGGTGCGCGGGTCCGTGCTCGCCGTACCCCTGGCCGACGGCTGCGCCGACGTCGTCGTCGCCGGCGAGATCCTCGAGCACGTCGAGGACGACGTCGCGGTGCTCGCCGAGTGCGCGCGCCTGCTGCGGCCCGGGGGCGTGCTGGTGATCGACACGCTCGCCGACACCCGCATCGGCCGCTTCCTCACCGTGACCGTCGCCGAGCGGCTGCCCGGCGGCCCGCCGCCCGGCATCCACGACCCGGAGCTGTTCGTGGACCGCGAACGGCTGCTGGCCGCGGCCGACCGGCTGGGGCTGGACCTGCGCCTGGTCGGCCTGCGGCCCTCGCTCCGCGACGCGGTCGCCTGGCGCCTGGGCCGCCGGGGCGGTGTCCGGATGAAGCCGATCCGGTCCACGGCGGTCGTCTTCGCCGGGTACGGGCGGAAGCGGTGAGCGGGCGACGGCGCGGTCGCGCACGTACCGTCGAGCGCATGATCTCGAGCAGCTCCGCCGAGGAGTCGCGCCCGTGACCGCGGCCGTGCTCACCGGGGCCGGTGCCGCGCTGCCCACCACGCTCGACCAGGAGGACGCCTGGGAGGGCTTCTTCGCCCAGCACTACGAGGGCGTGCGCGCGGCCCGCCGGATCTTCCTGGGCGCGGGCGTCCGCCGGCGCCACGCGGTGGCCAACCCGATGGACGAGGACCTCAGCGGCTGGGGCACCGGCGCGCGGATGGCCCGGTACATCCAGGAGGCCCTCCCGCTGGGCAAGCAGGCCGTCGCCGGTGCGCTGGACGCCGCCGGTCTGGCTCCGGGCGACGTCGGGCTCTTCGCCGTCGCCACCTGCACCGGCTACGCCACCCCGGGCCTCGACATCCGGCTGGCCAGCGACCTCGGCATGCCGGCGGGCCTGCAGCGGCTGCTCGTCGGGCACATGGGCTGCTACGCGGCGATCCCGGGGCTGGCGGCCGTCGGCGACTTCGTCACCGCCCGGTCGCGGCCGGCGGTGCTGCTGTGCTGCGAGCTGACCAGCCTGCACGTGCAGCCGGCCCAGGCCGACCTCGAGCAGGTGGTCGCGCACGCGCTGTTCTCCGACGCCGCCGCGGCCGTCGTCGTCGAGCCCGGCGCCGCCCGCGGGCACCGGCTGGCCGGCATCGTCGCGCGCACCGATGCCTCCACCGCCGACCACATGACCTGGGACGTCACCGACCTCGGCTTCCGCATGGGGCTGTCCCCACGGGTCCCCGACGTGCTGTCGCGGCACGTCGGCGACGTCGTCGACGAGCTGCTGACCGAGGCGGGCCTGCGGGCCGAGGACGTCGCCGGCTGGGCCGTGCACCCCGGCGGCCCGCGGATCATCGACGTGGTCCGCGACGAGCTGGGGCTGCGCGAGGAGCAGGTGGGCGCCTCCCGCCGGGTGCTCGCCGAGCACGGCAACTGCTCCTCGGCCACCGTCCTGCTGGTGCTGCAGGAGCTCGCCGACGTCGACGGGCCCATCGTGGCGATGGCCTTCGGCCCGGGCCTGACGCTGTACGCGGCGCTGCTGCTGCCGGCCTGACCCCTGTCGGACCGGCGCGGCCGGTCCTACTCTCCGCCCTAACCGCGACGCCGCGGTGGGGGGAGGGAATCCGTGGAGCCGTCCCCCGCGCGCGTGCGGGTCTTCCTCGTCGACGACCACGAGGTGGTCCGCCGCGGCGTGGCCGAGGTGCTGGAGGACGATCCGGCCCTCGCCGTCGTCGGGGAGGCCGGCACGGTCGCCGAGGCCCTGGCGCGGGTGCCGGCGGTGCGTCCCGACGTCGCCGTCCTGGACATGCGGCTGCCCGACGGCGACGGCGCCTCGCTCTGCCGGGAGCTGCGCGGCCGCGTTCCCGGGCTGCGCTGCCTGGTCCTCACCAGCTACGCCGACCGGACCGCGCGCGACGACGCGGTGCGGGCCGGGGCGGCCGGGTTCCTGCTCAAGCAGGTGCGCGGCTCCGCGCTGGTGTCCGCGGTGCGCACCGTGGCCGCGGGCGGCACCGTCCTGCCCGACGGTCCGCCGCCCCCGGCCCGGCCCGGCCGGGACCGGCTGGCCGCCCTCACCGACCAGGAGCGCATCGTCCTGCGGCTGATCGGGGAGGGGCTGACCAACCGGCAGATCGGCGAGCGCATGGGGCTGGCCGAGAAGACCGTGAAGAACTACACCAGCCACCTGCTGGCCAAGCTGGGGCTGGAGCGCCGCACCCAGGCCGCGATCCTCGCCACCGAGCTGCGCGATCCCCGCCCCCCGGGCCGCTGATCCGGGGGTGGCGCGCGGGTCAGCCCGGCAGCGGCACCGACCACTGGATCTCGGTCCCGGAGGGCCCCGCCGTCACCGTCATCCGGCCACCCCGCCGTTCGGCGCGGTCGGCCAGGTTCGCCAGGCCGCTGCGCACGGTCACCGCCGGCAGCCCGCGGCCGTCGTCGGTGACGACGACGCAGACGGCGTCGGTGAGCGCGACCTCCACCGTCACCCGGGTCGCGCCGGCGTGCCGCACGACGTTGGTGACCAGTTCCCGGACGACCGCCGTCAGGTCGCCGGCCAGCTCCGCGGGCAGGTCCTCCACCTCGCTGCGCACCCGCAGGTCCGGGCGCAGCCCGTGCCCGTCGGTGACCGACCGCACCACCTCGGCCAGCCGCTGCCGGACGGCCGCCGCCGAGGAGTCCTGCGCCACGTGCAGCTCGAAGATGGAGGCGCGGATGCGGGCGATCGTGCCGTCGAGCTCGTCGACGCGCTGGGCGATGTGCTCGGCGGCCTGGGGCGCGGACTCCTCCAGCGAGCGGCCGAGGCGGTCCAGCGCCAGCGCGGTGGCGAAGATCCGCTGGACCACGTGGTCGTGCAGGTCGCGCGCGATCCGCTCGCGGTCGGCCTGGACCTGCAGCCGCTGCTCGCGCTGCTGGCTGCGCACCAGCTCCATCGCCACGGTCGCCTGGGTGGCGAACGCCGCGGCCGGCTCCAGCACCTCGGGGTCGAAGGGTGGTCGGCCGCGGGTCCGCAGGGCGACGAGCGTGCTCGTCGGGAAGGGCCCGCCGAGGGGGAGGAACAGCGCCGGGCCGTACCGGTGGGTGATCGCGTCGATGACCTTGGCGCGCGTCGTCCTGGACGGCGGGGTCGCGGCGTCGTCGACCAGCTGCGGCCGGCCCGACCGGTGCGCCGCTCCCAGGTGGGTGTCGGCCAGCGGGATCAGCAGATCATGGGCGTCCTCGGCGGCCGGGCCGACGGCGGCTGTGATGGTGAGGGTCTCCGCATCGCCGGGCACGGGCACCAGCAGCCCGACGGCGTCCGCGTCCGACAGCTCGGCGACGCGGGCGGCGGCGGCCTGCAGCACCTCGTCGGCCGGCACGCCCGAGAGCAGGGCCGTCCCGATCTCGGTGCCCGCCTGGGACCACGCGCGACGCTTCTCGGCGCGTTCCAGCAGCCGGGCGTTCTCGATCGCCAGCCCCGCCACCGCGGCCAGCCCCTGTGCCACCTCGAGGTCGGCCTCGGTGAAGGCGGTTCCGGTGCGCTTCTCGGTGAGGTAGAGGTTGCCGAACACGGAGTCGCGGACCCGGACCGGCACGCCCAGGAAGGACTGCATCGGCGGGTGCCCGGGCGGGATGCCCACGGACGCCGGGTGCTGCCCCAGATCGGCCAGCCGCAGCGGCGTGGGCTGCTCCACCAGCAGGCCGAGGATGCCCGTACCGGCCGGGGAGCGGCCGATCCGCTCGTGGTCGTCGGTGCTCATCCCCACGGTGACGAACCGGTCCAGCCCGCTGCCGTCGGAGGTGAGCACACCGAGGGCGCCGTAGCTCGCGTCGACGTGCCGGACCGCCGCCTCGACGATCTCCCGCAGGGTCGCCTCCAGTTGCCCGCCGGAGGCGGCGGCGCGCAGCGCGGCGGTGAGCGCCGTGGCGTCGTCGGTCATCGCGGCTCCGGAGGTCGGGCGGGGGCACGGCCCGACCGCAGGAGCGACGACGCCGGCGGGGGAAGCGCTGAGCCCATCGTGGTGCGAAACGTGGTCGTCCCAATAGGGACCAAAGACCCGGCACCGGATCGGGCACCGCCCCCCGGACGCGACGAGGCCCCGGTCGGATCGACCGGGGCCTCGGGACGTCGTGGAGCGGGTGACGAGAATCGAACTCGCACTGTCAGCTTGGGAAGCTGATGTTCTACCATTGAACTACACCCGCGAACGGCGACAAGACTACCTTGCCGCCTCCCCGCAGCGACAGCCGCCTCCGGTCGGCGGCGCATCCCCGCGCGACTCCGGTGGTCTCCGGGCGCAGCTCCTCCGCCGTCGCGGACGAGCGGTCGGGCGACACCTAGACTCCGCGCCATGCTGCTGAGCGACCGCGACATCACGGCCGCGATCGCCGGGGGACGCCTCGGCATCGAGCCCTACGACCCGGGGCTGGTGCAGCCGTCCAGCATCGACGTCCGGCTGGACCGCTTCTTCCGGGTCTTCAACAACTCGCGGTACACCCACATCGACCCGGCGGAGCAGCAGGACGACCTCACGACGTTGGTCGAACCCGAGGGCGACGAGCCGTTCGTGCTGCACCCGGGCGAGTTCGTGCTCGGCTCCACGCTCGAGGTGATCAGCCTCCCCGACGACCTGGCGGCGCGGCTGGAGGGCAAGTCCTCGCTGGGCCGGCTGGGGCTGCTCACCCACTCGACGGCGGGCTTCGTCGACCCCGGGTTCTCCGGGCACATCACGCTGGAGCTCTCCAACGTGGCCAACCTGCCGATCACGCTCTGGCCGGGCATGAAGATCGGCCAGCTGTGCATGTTCCGGCTGACCAGCCCGGCCGAGCACCCCTACGGCTCGGCGGTCTACGGCTCCCGCTACCAGGACCAGCGCGGCCCCACGCCGTCGCGGTCGTTCCGGAACTTCACCCGCGCGGAGACGCGTCGTCCCGCCTCGCCGGAGAGCTGACCGGCGGCTCCACCCCGGCGACCTCGATCGCGCCGGTGGTCCGTGCGGGTGCGCCCGGGGCGGGCAGCCACCGGCCGATCTCGTCGTCGACGTACCGGTCGCGGGTCACCAGCCAGCCCAGCGCCCACAGCCCGGCGACGCCGGCGAGCATCAGCACGAACATGCCGTCGTAGCCACCGGTGGCTCCCCGCAGCACGCCGACGATCAGCGGCCCGACGCCGGCGATGAGGTAGCCCCAGCCCTGGACGACGGTCGACAGCGCCGCCGTCGTCACCGGTGTCCGCGCCCGCATGCCGAGCAGGGTGAGCACCATCGCAAAGGTGCCCAGCCCGATGCCCAGCAGCACCATCCACAGCCACGGCGCGGCCAGCGGCGCCGTCCAGAGGCCGATCCAGCCGACGGCGTAGCAGGTCATGAAGAAGCAGAGCAGCGGCCACTGCACGCGCGGGCGCACGGTGAGGACCGGCACGATCGCGTTCACCGGGATCGCGACGATCGAGTTGATGCCCAGCAGCAGGCCCGCGGTGGCCGCGCTGAGCCCGGCGTCCCGCAGGAACTGGGGCGACCACCCGATGATCACGTAGGCCTGCATCGACTGGAGGCCGAAGAACACCAGCAGGGCGAGCGCCAGCCGGCTGTGCCGGATCGCCCGCAGCGGGACGGCGACGTGCGCGTCCCGTGACGCGCCCGGTGCCGAGGGCACGCGCAGCCAGGGCAGCGCGGCGGCCAGGGCCAGCACCGCCCAGACGCCCAGCGCCCAGCGCCAGCCCTCCGGGCCCGCGGCGTCGGCGATCGGCTGGGTGGCGACGGCGGCGACGGCCGCGCCCACGCTCAGCGCGGTGCTGTAGGCGCCCACCAGCAGGCCGGTGCGGTGCGGGAAGTAGCGCTTGACCAAGCTGGGCAGCAGCACGTTGCCCAGGGCGCCGCCGGCCATGGCCATGACCGTGCCGACGACGAACAGCCAGAAGGACCCGGCGGCGCTGCGCAGGACCAGCCCCGCGGCCATGGCCAGCATCGCGCCGGCCAGCACGTGCGAGTCGCGGAAGCGGGCCGACAGCGGCGGCCCGGCGAAGCCGAGGACCGCGAAGCAGAGCACCGGCAGGGAGGTGACCAGCCCGGCCAGGCTGCTGGAGAGGCCGAGGCCGTCCTGGATCTCCTGGAGGACCGGGCCGACGCTGTTGACCGCGGTGCGCAGGTTCAGCCCGGTGAGCACGATCGCCACGGCGATGAGCGCCGGGCCGCGGGCGGACGTCCCCTCGGCCGGTGGTGCGGGGGCGGAGGGGGCGGGGCGGCTCACCCGGAAAGCGTCCTCCATGACCGGTCGCACATCGACCCCGGGTGGGTGTGCCGGGCAACCATCCGCGTCCCCGGCGCACGCCGGACGGCGACGGCGCGCGCCCCCCGTGCGGGGGACGCGCGCCGTCGTCGTGCGGTGCGGTGGTTCGACCGGGCGTGGCGCCCGGTCGGTCAGGTGGTCGGCCCGTGCTCCGTGGCCGCCGAGCCCTCGCCGGCCGGGTCGGCACCGGGTGCGGTCCCGACGTCGGGACCGGAGTCCGCGCCCTGGGCGGAGACCGCCACCGGCTGCATCGAGCGCAGCAGGATCTGGCTGACGTCGAGCACCTCGACGTGCTCGGCCGCCTCGCCGTTCTGCTTCTTGGAGGTCAGCGCGTCGCTCAGCATCGTGATGCAGAACGGGCACGCGGTGGAGATGACGTCGGGATCGAGCTCGAGGGCCTCCTCGGTGCGCTCCATGTTGATCCGCTTGCCGATCTTCTCCTCCATCCACATGCGGGCACCGCCGGCGCCGCAGCAGAAGCCGCGGTCCTTGCAGCGGTGCATCTCCTGGGTCGACAGGCCCTGCACGGAGTCGAGGATCTCCCGCGGGGGCGTGTAGACCTTGTTGTGCCGGCCCAGGAAGCACGGGTCGTGGTAGGTGACCTTGCGGTCGACCGGCGTGACCGGGGTCAGCCGGCCCTCCTCCACCAGCTTGCCGAGCAGCTGGGTGTGGTGCACGACCTCGTACTCGCCGCCGACCTGCGGGTACTCGCGGCCCAGCGAGTTGAAGCAGTGCGGGCAGGTCGCGACGATCTTGCGGGTGCCGGGCACCCGGCCCTCGAAGACGCCGTTGAGGGTCTCGACGTTCTCCATGGCCAGCTGCTGGAACAGGAACTCGTTGCCCATGCGGCGGGCCGGGTCACCGGAGCAGGTCTCCCCGTTGCCGAGGACGGCGAACTCGACGCCGGCCGTGTTGAGCAGCTCGGCGACGGCCTTGGTGACCTTCTTGGCGCGGTCGTCGACGGCGCCGGCGCAGCCGACCCAGAACAGGTACTCCACCTCGTGCGGCAGCGGGCCGTCGGCCACGCGGACGTCGAAGTCGAGCTCCTTGATCCAGTCCTCGCGGACGTTGCCGCCCATGCCCCACGGGTTCCCGCGCTTCTCGAGGTTGGTCATCATGACGCCGGCCTCGGACGGGAAGTTGGACTCGATCAGCACCTGGTAGCGGCGCATGTCCTCGATGTGGTCGATGTGCTCGATGTCGACCGGGCACTGCTCCACGCAGGCGCCGCAGTTGGTGCAGCTCCACAGGACGTCGGGGTCGATGACCCCGCCCTCCTCGAGGGTGCCGACCAGGGGGCGGTGCGCCTGCGCGTCGTTGGTGCCCTCGATGCGCGCGTAGCCCGACGCCCAGACCTGCTCGTCGCTGGGCTTGAGGAGGTCGTAGTCCGGTGTGGTCTCGGACGCGGTCTTCTCGCCGAGCAGGTACGGGGCCTTGGCGTACAGGTGGTCCCGCAGGTCCATGATCACCATCTTCGGCGACAGGGGCTTGCCGGTGTTCCACGCCGGGCACTGGCTCTGGCACCGCCCGCACTCCGTGCAGGTGGTGAAGTCGAGCATCCCCTTCCAGGTGAAGTCCTCGATCTTGCCGCGGCCGAAGACGTCGTCCTCGCCCGGGTCCTCGAAGTCGATCGGCTTGCCACCGGAGGTCATGGCCGGCAGCGGGCCGAGCGCCGGGGCGCCGCTGGTGCCCTCCCGCTTGAAGTAGATGTTCGGGAAGGCGCTGAACCGGTGCCAGGCAACGCCCATGTTGAGGGTGCGACTGAGCACGACCAGCCAGGTCAGCGACACCACGATCTTGATGAACGCGATGATGGAGACCAGGTCCGGGTTGTCCGGGAAGAAGGTCGACAGCGCGCTGGACACCGGATGCGACCAGGTGGGCGCGTAGTCCAGGCCGGAGGCGATCTTCGCCGCGCGGATGCCCAGGATGCAGAGGCCGACCAGCAGGACGACGGACTCGACGAAGTAGGCGCGGCCCTCGTTGGATCCGGCGAACCGGCTGCTCCGGCCCTTCCGGCGCGGGTGATCGCGCTGACGGAGGGCGATCAGCACGAGGATCCCGACGACCGTGCCGGTGCCGATGATGTCGACGAAGAGGTTCCACGCGCTCCACGCACCGATGAGGGGCAGGTGGAACGCCGGGTTGAAAACCTCGGCGAACGCCTCGACCAGCGTGAGGAACAGGCCGTAGAAGCCGACGAAGACGAACCAGTGGGCGATCCCCTGGGGTGTCCACTTGAGCATCCGGGTGTGCGCCAGCGACTCGACCACCAGCGTCTTCATGCGCGGCCAGAACGGGCCGAAGCGGGTGCCGTCGGGCTGGCCGGTGCGGATGATCCGCACCATCGCCCGGACGGCCCGGTAGGCCATCACGGACGCGACGATCAGGAACAGGACGCTGATCGTCCCCAGGACGATCTGCAGCGGGCCCGTCATGTTTTCCCCTCCCGTACGCCTTGGCGGCGTCGGCTGACCCCCCGTCGGCCACACGGGCGACGGGGCTGGTTGTGGTGCGCGCGCCGATGCACCGGCGCTCGAGCCGGCGCGCGGATCGCATGCGGACAGCGCTGCCCGCACTGCGACGCACGATAGCGGGCGTGCCGACGCTCCTCGCGGGTGATGGCAGCGCGCCGCTCGCGGGTGCCCGGCCGTCACCGTGCACTGCGCCGAGGAGGGTCCGGGCGGCGGTGGTCCTCAGCGGGAACCCCCGGGAACACGATCCGGCTCCCTGCCGTTAGGGTGGGCAGGAAAGTTGAGCGAACCCGGCGCAAGGAGAGCGTGCCGCCCGGGTCCTCGGCTTCCCCCACGGACCAGTACCACCCCAGCACACGGAAGAGAGGCCATCTCCATGGCTCGAGCTGTCGGTATCGACCTCGGCACCACCAACTCCGTCGTCACCGTCCTGGAGGGCGGCGAGCCGACGGTCATCGCCAACTCCGAAGGCTCGCGCACCACCCCGTCGGTCGTCGCCTTCGCCAAGAACGGCGAGGTCTTCGTCGGCCAGTCGGCGAAGAACCAGGCCGTCACCAACGTCGACCGCACCATCCGGTCGGTCAAGCGCCACATGGGCACGAACTGGGCCACCGACGAGATCGACGGCAAGAAGTACACGCCGCAGGAGATCTCCGCGCGCATCCTGCAGAAGCTCAAGCGGGACGCCGAGACCTACCTGGGCGAGCCGGTCACCGACGCCGTCATCACCGTCCCGGCCTACTTCGAGGACGCGCAGCGCCAGGCCACCAAGGAGGCCGGTGAGATCGCGGGCCTCAACGTCCTGCGCATCGTCAACGAGCCCACCGCCGCCGCGCTGGCCTACGGCCTGGACAAGGGCGAGACCGAGCAGACGATCCTCGTCTTCGACCTCGGTGGTGGCACCTTCGACGTCTCGCTGCTCGAGATCGGCGACGGCGTCATCGAGGTGAAGGCCACCGCCGGTGACAACCACCTCGGTGGTGACGACTGGGACCAGAAGGTCATGGACCACCTGGTCAAGACGTTCAACGCCTCCAACGGCATCGACCTGTCCAAGGACAAGCTGGCCATGCAGCGGCTCCGCGAGGCCGCCGAGAAGGCCAAGATCGAGTTGTCGGGCGCCCAGTCGACCAACATCAACCTGCCCTACATCACCGCCGGGGCCGAGGGGCCGCTGCACCTCGACGTCACGATCACCCGCGCGGAGTTCCAGCGGATGACCCAGGACCTCCTGGACCGGGCCCGGGCGCCGTTCAACCAGGCGATCCGTGACGCCGGCATCTCGGTCGGCCAGATCGACCACGTCGTCCTGGTGGGTGGCTCGACCCGCATGCCGGCCGTCTCCGACCTGGTGCGCGAGCTGACCGGGGGCAAGGAGCCCAACAAGGGCGTCAACCCCGACGAGGTCGTGGCCATCGGTGCCGCGCTGCAGGCCGGTGTCCTCCGGGGCGAGGTCAAGGACGTCCTGCTGCTCGACGTCACCCCGCTGTCCCTGGGCATCGAGACCAAGGGCGGGATCATGACCAAGCTCATCGAGCGCAACACCACGATCCCGACCAAGCGCTCCGAGATCTTCACGACGGCCGACGACAACCAGCCGTCCGTGCAGATCCAGGTGTTCCAGGGCGAGCGCGAGATGGCGATGTACAACAAGAAGCTCGGCATGTTCGAGCTGACCGGTCTGCCCCCGGCGCCGCGCGGCGTCCCGCAGATCGAGGTGGCCTTCGACATCGACGCCAACGGCATCGTCCACGTCCACGCCAAGGACCTCGGCACGGGCAAGGAGCAGTCGATGACCATCACCGGCGGCTCGGCCCTCCCGAAGGAGGACATCGAGCGGATGATGAAGGACGCCGAGGCGCACGCCGAGGAGGACAAGAAGCGCCGCGAGGAGGCCGAGACCCGCAACCTCGCCGAGTCGCTGCAGTACCAGACCGAGAAGTTCCTGGCCGAGAACGGCGACAAGATCCCGGCCGAGAAGAAGGACGAGCTCGGCGAGGCGCTGACCGAGCTGCGCAGCGCGCTGGGCGGCTCCGACATCGAGGCGATCAAGTCCGCGCAGGAGAAGGTGGCCCGCGTGTCGCAGGAGGTCGGCGGGGCGCTCTACGCCCAGCAGGCCGAGGCGGCCGGCGGAGCGCCCGGTGCCGAGGCCGGTAGCGGCGCGGCGCAGGGCGGCGCGACGGCGGCCGACGACGACGTCGTCGACGCCGAGATCGTCGACGAGGGCCCGGACGAGGGCGCGGACCGCCGATGAGCGCCGGGGACGAGCAGCCGCGGGTGGTCATCCGTGACAAGCGGCGGATCGACCCCACGACTGGCGCAGTACGGACGCCGGCCGGCGAGCAGCCGGCCGGCGTCCGGCCCGGCACCGACCTCCCAGGGGAGCAGATGAGCGAGCACGAGACGCCGGTCACCGAGCAGGCGCCGCAGGAACCCACCGCACCGCAGCAGACCGCCGACGGCGGCGAGCTGGCGCAGCAGCTGGCCGAGCGCACCGAGGACCTGCAGCGGGTCACGGCCGAGTACGCCAACTACCGACGGCGGATCGACCGCGACCGGACGCTGGTCGTCGACCAGGCGGCCGAGCGGTTCGCCACCCAGCTGTTCCCGATCGTCGACGACATCGAGCGGGCCCGGGACCACGGTGACCTCACCGGGGCCTTCAAGCTCGTGGCCGACCGCATCCTGGGCCTGCTCGACGGCCTGGGCGTGGAGGCCTTCGGGGTGGCCGGCGACCCGTTCGACCCGTCGCTGCACGAGGCCGTCATGCACGACACCTCCGCCGAGGTGAGCGTGCCGACGGCGACCACGGTGCTCCGGCAGGGCTACCGCCGGGGCGACCGGGTGCTGCGGACGGCGATGGTGGCCGTCACCGAACCCGAGTCCCCGGCTCCCGCCGCGGCTGCCGAGCCGCAGCCGCCGGCACAGCCGCAGGACGGCGACGACGCCGGCCAGGCGCCCGGCTGAACCGCACGACAGCGACGAGAGGGGGCGTCCGATGAGCACCCGTGACTTCATCGAGAAGGACTACTACGGCGCGCTCGGCGTCCCCCAGGACGCCGACGCCGCCGCGATCAAGAAGGCCTACCGCAAGCTGGCCACGGAGCTGCACCCGGACAAGAACCCGGGGAACACCGAGGCCGAGACCCGCTTCAAGGAGGTCTCCGAGGCCTACGACGTCCTCTCCGATCCCAAGCGGCGCGGGGAGTACGACGAGGCGCGGCGGCTGTTCGGTGCCGGGGGCGCCGGTGCCCGGGCCGGGTTCCCCGGCGGTTTCCCCGGGGCGGGCCCCGGCGGCCAGCCCTTCGACCTCGGCGACCTCTTCGGCGCGGCCGGTGGCGGCGCCGGCGCCCGTGGGGCCGGCGGGCTGGGCGACATCCTCGGTGGCCTCTTCGGGGGTGCCGGCGGTGGCGCCCGCGCCCGCAGCCAGGCGGCGTCCGGTCCCGCCCGGGGCCAGGACGTCGAGACCGAGGCGACCCTCTCCTTCGAGGAGGCCGTCCTCGGGGTGACGGTGCCGCTGCGGATGCAGAGCCCGGGCAGCTGCCCGACCTGCGCCGGCAGCGGCGCCAAGCCGGGCACCAGCCCGCACACCTGCCCGGTCTGCCAGGGGGCGGGGGTGACCAGCCGCAGCCAGGGGGCGTTCGCCTTCTCCGAGCCGTGCCGCAACTGCCGCGGCAGCGGTCAGGTGGTCGACGACCCCTGCCCGACCTGCGCCGGCAGCGGGATCACCAGCCAGACCCGGACGATCACCGTGCGGATCCCCTCCGGGGTCAAGGACGGTCAGCGCATCAGGCTGCCCGGGAAGGGCGCGCCGGGCCGGCGCGGCGGGCCCGCCGGTGACCTGTTCGTCGTCGTGCACGTCTCCGAGCACTCGCTGTTCGGCCGCAAGGGCGACGATCTGACGCTCACCGTGCCGATCACCTTCCCCGAGGCGGCGCTGGGCACCACGCTCACCGTGCCGACCCTGGACGGCACCGTGTCGCTCAAGGTGCCGGCCGGCACCGCGAGCGGCCGCACGCTCCGGGTGCGCGGCCGCGGTGCGCCGGGGAAGAGCCGCACCGGCGACCTGCTGGTCACCGTCGAGATCGCCGTCCCCGCGCGGCTGACCCCGGCGCAGCGCAAGGCCGTCGAGAACCTGGCCGAGGAGATGACCGAGGACCCGCGCCCGCAGATCACCGCCGCGGTGCGGGCGGGAGGTGAGGGATGACCATGCCACCGGGAGGACCCCTCGGGATCGCGGGTCGGGCCGTCGCGGAGGACGCGCCGGTCTTCGTGATCTCCGTGGCCGCCGAGCTGGCCGGCATGCACGCCCAGACGCTGCGGCAGTACGACCGCCTGGGGCTGGTCAGCCCCGGGCGGACGCCCGGCGGCGGGCGGCGGTACAGCCCGCGCGACGTCGCGCTGCTGCGCGAGGTCCAGCGGCTGAGCCAGGAGGACGGCGTCAACCTGGCCGGCATCAAGCGGATCATCGACCTCGAGTCGCAGGTCGAGGCGCTGCAGGCGCGGGTGCACGAGCTGCTCGCGGAGCTGCAGCACGCCGAGAACCGGCGGATGGCGGCGGAGGCCGCGGTTCCGGCGGCCTACCGGGCCGACCTCGTCCCGCACCGGCGGCCGAGCTCCGCCCTGGTGGTCTGGCGACCGGGCGGTGCCCGATGAGCGATCCGGGAACCGGCTCCCACGCCGCGTACGTCGCGCTGGAGCGCGAGATCGGCCTGCTGCTGCGGCGCTCGCGGGCGATCTCCGCCCGCCTGGCCCGCGAGCTGCACCCGGACCTGGACGGCGCGGCGTACGGGCTGCTGGCGCTGCTGCAGGACGCCGGTCCGCTGCGGGCGAGCGACCTGGTGGCCCGGCTGGGGCTGGACAAGAGCACCGTCAGCCGGCAGCTCTCCAGCCTGGTGGACCTCGGGCTGGTGGACCGGGCCGCGGACCCGGACGACGGGCGGGCGCAGGTGCTGACGCCGTCGACGGAAGGGGCGGCCCGGCTGGCCCGCATCCGCACGGCGCGGCGCGCCCGCTGGGAGAGCGACCTGGCCGGCTGGCCCGCCGAGGACGTGGCCACGCTCGCCGCCCTGCTCGAGCGGCTCAACCGGATCGGCGAGGCGCGCGAGGCCGAGTCGAAGGGCTGATCCGCAGGGCCTGACCGACCCGGGCACCGGTGACGGGACGCACAGGCGTCAACCGTTGTAGACCGCAACCATATAGGCGTATGGTTTCGGTCTACAAGTAGTTGTCGCCCCAAGGACCTCGTCAATGCCCCTCAGCCCCGCCACCCGGGACCGCCTCATGGTCGGCGTCGCCCAGCTCATCCGTGCCGGACGGCACCTGAGCTCGCGCGCCGCCACCCAGCTGCACGGTGACCTGCCGTCGTTCGGCTGGGCCCTGCTCCTCCCGCTCGAACGCGACGGCGACCTGCGCTGCAGCGCCCTGGCGGGCCGGGCCGGCATCGCCGTCTCCGTCGCCAGCCGGCAGCTCGGCGCCCTCGAGCGCGCCGGCTACCTGCTGCGCCGCCCGGACCCCCACGACGGCCGCGCCGCCCTCTTCAGCCTCACCGAGCGCGGGGCCCAGGCGCTCGCCACCTCGCGCGCGCTCCGCTCGGAGTGGGCGGAGACCGCCCTCGGCGACTGGGCCGAGGACGACGCCCAGCGGCTCGCCGCACTGCTCGAGCGCCTGGTCGGCGACCTCGACGTCGTCACCGCCCACCCGCGCACCGAGCCCGTGGCGGCCGCCGGATGACCGCCGGGCCCCCGCTCGCTTCCCACCCCGCACCAGCACCGTTCAGGAGTCCCGTGAGCACCGTCCAGACCTCCGCGCCCGAGGCGCCCGTCGAGCAGCAGGGGAGGATGACCCACCGCCAGGTGCTGGAGGCGCTCTCCGGCATGTTGCTGGCGATGTTCGTGGCGTTCCTGTCCTCGACCGTCGTCTCGAACGCGCTGCCGACGATCATCACCGAGCTGCGGGGGACGCAGAACCAGTACACCTGGGTGATCACGGCGACCCTGCTGGCCTCCACGGCGTCCACGCCCGTCTGGGGCAAGCTCGCCGACCTGTTCAGCAAGAAACTGCTGATCCAGCTGTCGATCGTCATCTTCATCGTCGGGTCGATGCTCGCCGGGCTCGCCCAGTCGGTGGACACGCTGATCGCCTGGCGGGTGCTGCAGGGCCTCGGCCTCGGCGGCCTCCAGGCGCTGGTGCAGATCGCGATGGCCGCGATGATCAGCCCGCGGGAGCGCGGCCGCTACTCCGGGCTGCTGGGCTCGGTCATGGCGGTGGCCACCGTCGGCGGCCCGCTGCTGGGCGGCCTGCTGGTCGACACCAGCTGGCTCGGCTGGCGCTGGTGCTTCTACGTCGGCGTGCCCTTCGCCGCCGTGGCCCTGGTGCTGCTGCAGCGCACCCTGCACCTGCCGCTCACCAAGCGGGACGTCACGATCGACTACCTCGGGGCGGCGTTCCTCACCGCCGCCGTCTCCGGGCTGCTCATCTGGGTCACCCTGGCCGGTAGCAGCTTCGAGTGGGCCTCGACGGAGACGGCGATCTTCCTCGCCGGCTCGTTCCTCGCGGTCGTCGCCTTCCTGATCACCGAGACGCGCGCGGCGGAGCCGATCGTGCCGCTGCGGCTCTTCCGGGACCGCACCACGACCCTGGCGATCATCGCCAGCATCGCCGTCGGCGTCGCGATGCTCGGCTCGACGGTGTTCCTCGGCCAGTACCTGCAGATCGCCCGCGGCTACTCGCCCACCGAGGCCGGTCTGCTGACCATCCCGATGGTCGGCGGCCTGCTGATCTCCTCGACCGTGTCCGGCCTGCTCATCACCCGTTTCGGCCGGTGGAAGATCTTCCTCTCCACCGGGACCGTGCTGGTCGTCGCCGGCTTCGGGCTGCTCGCCACGATCGACCACCGGACCGACATGGTCCTGCTGTGCACCTTCCTGTTCGTGCTGGGCGTGGGCATCGGCATGAGCATGCAGAACCTCGTCCTGGCGGTGCAGAACACCGTGGCGGCCACCGACCTCGGGGCGGCCAGCTCCGCGGTGGCGTTCTTCCGCAGCCTCGGCGGCACGGTGGGCGTCTCGGTCCTCGGTGCGGTGCTCAGCAACCACGTCGCCGACCTGATCCGGGACGGTCTGGCCGGCATCCCCGGTGCGGCCGGGGCGGCCGCCGCGGGCGGCGGGGACATCGGCCTGGCCGACCTGGCCGACGCGCCCGCTCCGATCCAGGAGCTCATCCGCACGTCCTACGGCGACGCGACCGGCCGGGTCTTCCTGATCTCCGCCATCGTGGCGGCCATCGCGGTTCTCGCCGTGCTGTTCGTCCGCGAGGTAGCGCTGCGCACCGAGACCGGCGACGAGCGCTCCGCGGCCGAGCGGACCGACCGGGTCCGCATCGACACCGACGCCATCGAGGGCCGGAACCCCGACGGCGAGCGCGCCGACGAGGTGGCGCACGCCGGATCCGGGCCCGCCGCCCGCTGACGACGGCCCCGGACGGCTCCTCGTCCGGGGGGCCGGTGGACCGGCGACGGCCCGCCTCCCTGACCGGGAGTCGGGCCGTCGTCGGGTTCACCGCTGCGCGGGGGTCACCCCTCCAGCGCGGCGTCCAGGGTGATCTCGGTGCCGGTCAGGGCCTTGCTCACCGGGCAGCCCGCCTTGGCGGCCTGCGCGGCCTTGTCGAAGCCGGCGGCGTCGAGGCCCTCGACCTCGCCGCGCACGGTCAGCGTGATGCCGGTGATGGCGGGGGCGCCGTCCCGCTGGCCGAGGGTGACGTCGGCGGAGACGTCGAGGGACTGCGGCGTCCCGCCGGCCTTGCCGATCTCGCTGGACAGCGCCATCGCGAAGCAGGCCGAGTGGGCCGCGGCGATGAGCTCCTCGGGGCTCGTGGTGCCGCCGGCCTCGTCGGCGGTGCGCTTGGGGAAGGACACCTCGTAGGTGCCGATCTTGGAGCTGGAGAGCTCCACCTGCCCCGAGCCCTCCTGGAGCGTGCCGTTCCAGGCGGTACGAGCGGTACGAGTGGGCATGTGCGCCCCTTCCGGGCCGTGGCCGCCTCTGGTTCGGGCGGCGCCGTGGCCGCCCTCCTACCCGCCCGGCGGGAGCCCTACCGTCCGGAGTCCGGCCCGTCCTCGGCCGTCGCGCTGCCGTTGACCCGTTCGGTGAGCAGCCGGAGGCGGCTCTTCAGGTCGTCGAACTCGGTGGTGTCGAAGCCGATGGCGTTGATCATCTCCTCGGAGATGGCCTCGGCCTTGTCCTGCAGCGCCCGGCCGGCGCCGGTGAGTGCGATGGAGACCGATCGCTCGTCCTCGACCCGGCGGTGCCGGGTGACCAGGCCCGCGGCGGTGAGCCGCTTGAGCAGGGGGGAGAGCGTGCCGCTGTCCAGGGCGAGCCGCGCCCCGAGCTGGCCGACGGTCTGGTTGTCCTGCTCCCAGAGCAGGAGCATCACCAGGTACTGGGGGTAGGTCAGACCGATCGCGTCGAGCATGGGGCGGTACCGCGCGGTCACGGCCCGGGAGGCTGCGTACAGCGCGAAGCACAGCTGGTCGTCGAGCGCCGCGCTCGGAGCCGGCAGAACGGTCATGCCTCGAGTCTAGGCGGCCGGACGGCACCCATCGGGACCTTCCGCCCTTGTGTGGCCCGAACGGGCGGTTCGCCGGCTGAGGGCCTCGCGCGGGAAGATCCACGGACGTGGCAGAGTTGAGCGGAACAGACTCAACCTCTGGATCGTTGGGGCAGGCAGAGACGCCGGCCAGGGACGGGCGGCGTGCCGGGAAGACGAAAGGACGTGCGCGGAAGCATGGAGAGCAAGCTCACGACCCGTTCGCAGGAGGCCGTCGCCGGCGCCCAGCGCCTGGCCGTCGGCCGGGGTCAGGCGGCCCTCGAGCCGCTGCACCTGCTGGTCGCCCTGCTGGAGCAGACCGATGGCATCGCCGGCCCGCTGCTGACCGCCGTGGGTGCCGATCCGCTGGACGTGCGCAGCAAGGCCGACGCGGCCCTGCGCCGGATGCCGAGCGTCAGCGGGTCGACGGTCTCGGCGCCCACGCCGTCGCGGGAGTTCCTGCGGGTGATCAACGCCGCGGGGGAGCAGGCGAGCGCTCTCGGTGACGAGTACGTCTCCACCGAGCACCTGCTGGTCGGGCTGGCGGGCTCCGAGGGCGAGGCCGGTGCCGTGCTGACCGGCTCGGGCGCCACCCGGGACGCGCTGGTCGCCGCCTTCCGCACCGTGCGCGGCAACCGCAAGGTGACCACGGCCGACCCGGAGAGCACCTTCCAGGCGCTGGAGAAGTACGCCGTCGACCTCACCGAGCGCGCCCGCGAGGGGAAGATCGACCCGGTCATCGGCCGGGACACCGAGATCCGCCGGGTCGTGCAGGTGCTCTCGCGGCGGACCAAGAACAACCCCGTCCTCATCGGCGAGCCGGGCGTCGGCAAGACGGCGATCGTCGAGGGCCTGGCCCAGCGGATCGTCGCCGGTGACGTGCCGGAGAGCCTGAAGGGCAAGCGCCTCATGGCCCTGGACCTCGGTTCGATGGTCGCGGGCGCGAAGTACCGCGGCGAGTTCGAGGAGCGGCTCAAGGCCGTCCTGCAGGAGATCACCGACGCCGAGGGCGAGGTCGTCACCTTCATCGACGAGCTGCACACCATCGTGGGGGCCGGCGCGTCCGGCGACTCGGCCATGGACGCCGGCAACATGATCAAGCCGATGCTCGCCCGGGGCGAGCTGCGGATGGTCGGCGCCACGACGCTGGACGAGTACCGCGAGCACATCGAGAAGGACCCCGCCCTGGAGCGCCGCTTCCAGCAGGTCTTCGTGGGTGAGCCCTCGGTCGAGGACACCATCGGCATCCTGCGCGGGCTCAAGGAGCGCTACGAGGTGCACCACGGTGTCCGCATCACCGACGGCGCGATCGTCGCTGCGGCGACCCTGTCGGACCGGTACGTCACGTCCCGGTTCCTGCCGGACAAGGCGATCGACCTTGTCGACGAGGCCGCGAGCCGGCTGCGCATGGAGATCGACAGCCGTCCCGTCGAGGTGGACGAGGTGGAGCGCGCCGTGCGGCGGCTGGAGATCGAGGAGATGGCGCTGGCCAAGGAGGACGACGCGTCGTCCCTCCAGCGGCTGGCCGCGCTCCGCGAGGACCTCGCCGACAAGCGGGAGCAGCTCGCCGAGCTGACCGCCCGCTGGCAGCAGGACAAGAGTGCGATCGGCCGGATCCAGCAGATCAAGGAGGAGCTGGAGCGGGCGCGCCTGGAGGCCGAGCGGGCCGAGCGGGACGGCGAGCTCGCCAAGGCCGCCGAGCTCCGCTACGGCCGGCTGCCGCAGCTGGAGAAGGCGCTCACCGAGGCGGAGTCCTCGGTCGAGACCGGCGACTCCATGCTCAAGGAGGAGGTCGGCCCCGACGACATCGCCGAGGTCGTGCAGGCCTGGACCGGCATCCCCGCGGGCCGGCTGCTCGAGGGCGAGACCCAGAAGCTGCTGCGGATGGAGGAGGGCCTCGGCGCGCGGGTCGTCGGCCAGCCCGACGCCGTGCGCGCGGTCTCCGACGCGGTGCGCCGGGCACGCTCCGGCGTCGCCGACCCCGACCGGCCCACCGGGTCGTTCCTCTTCCTCGGCCCCACCGGCGTCGGCAAGACCGAGCTGGCCAAGGCGCTGGCGGAGTTCCTGTTCGACGACGAGCGCGCCATGGTGCGCATCGACATGAGCGAGTACTCCGAGAAGCACTCGGTGGCCCGGCTGGTCGGTGCGCCCCCCGGCTACGTCGGCTACGAGGCCGGCGGCCAGCTCACCGAGGCGGTCCGGCGCCGCCCCTACACCGTCGTCCTGCTGGACGAGGTGGAGAAGGCGCACCCCGACGTCTTCGACGTGCTGCTGCAGGTGCTCGACGACGGCCGGCTCACCGACGGGCAGGGCCGGACGGTGGACTTCCGGAACACGATCCTGATCCTGACGTCGAACCTCGGGTCGCAGATCATCGCCGACCAGTCGGTGCCCGAGGTCCGGCGGCGCGAGGCGGTGCTGGAGGTCGTGCGCTCGCACTTCAAGCCCGAGTTCCTCAACCGGCTCGACGACGTCGTGGTGTTCCGGGCGCTGGGCACCGACGAGCTCGGCGGGATCGTCGACATCCAGGTCGACGTCCTCGCCCGCCGGCTGGCGGCCCGACGGCTGACCCTCACCGTCACCGACGCCGCGCGCGAGTGGCTCGCCCTCAACGGGTTCGACCCCGTCTACGGGGCTCGGCCGCTGCGCCGGCTGGTGCAGTCGGCCATCGGCGACCAGCTGGCCAGGGCGCTGCTCGCCGGTGACATCCGGGACGGCGACGAGGTCGTCGTCGACTGGTCGGCCGGCGCGGCCGACACCGGGCTGCAGGTCACCCGCGGCTAGCGGTGGGCGCGGGGCCACCTCCGACGGGGCTGGCCCCGCGCGCCACGCTGGTCCCCCGTGCCGCGGTCGTCCATGATCGCGGCGATGACGGACCGAGGGACGGAGGCGCGATGACGGCGGGTCAGGGGGACCATCAGGGCCGGCCCGAAGGGGAGGGCGGGCAGCAGCCCGGCTGGCCTCCTCCGCCGCCGCAGGGTCAGCCTCCGTACGGCGCCGGTCCCTACGGGCAGGAGCCGCAGGGCCGGCCGCCGTACGGGCCGGGCCAGCCGCCCTACGGGCAGCACCCGTACGGCTACGCGCCCGCCCCGGCGGCGCCCGGCTGGGACCCCGACGCCCCGGCGCCCATGGAGCGCCCGGTGACGGTGCGCGCCGGGATCGGTGCCTTCGTGGCCGCGCTCGTGCTCAGCGCCGTCGGCACCGGCGCCATGCTGCTCAACTGGGACCGGTTCACCGCCTGGATGATCGCCGAGTCGGGCACGGACCTGGACAGCGCGGAGTTCGAGGGGCTGGACACCGAGGCGTTCACCCAGCTGACGCTGCAGGTGACCGTCGCCGTCTCGGTCGTCGTCCTGCTGCTGCAGGCGCTGTTCCTCTGGTTCGCCTGGCAGGGCCGCAACTGGGCCCGGGTCGTGCTGTGGGTGCTCGGCGGGCTGACGCTGCTGTCGGTGCCGTTCAGCGCCGGGAGCAGCGGGCCGCTGCCGTTCGTCACCGCGCTCACCTGGTTCCAGATCGCCCTCACCGCGGTCGGCGTCGTGCTGCTCGCGGCGAAGGCGTCCAACGACTGGTACCGCTTCCGCAAGTGGCAGTTCGCCACCGGCCGGCACTGATCAGGCCGCTGCGGCCCCTCCGTCGCGCCCGGCCGCCAGCCAGTCGCGCGTCGTGCGCGCCACCAGGCTGGTCGCGGCGGCGACCGACAGCACCAGGAGCAGCAGCGAGACGACGGTGATCCCACCGGTGGACAGGATCGCCGACACCATGAGCAGCGCGAGCAGGACCGACGCGACCAGGCCGCTCCAGCGCGCCCACGACCGGCCGGTGGACAGCGCCCAGGCCGAGACGGCGTACATCAGCCCGATCAGCCCGGGCACCGTGGTGTTGATGACCAGGTACTGCCGGGCCTGGTCCTGGGTGAGACCGGCGTCGGTGAGCGCCGTGACCAGACCGTCCCAGCCGAGGAAGGTGATCACCACGTAGAGCAGGATCAGGACGGCGAGGGTGGCCAGCAGTGCGACGGCGACCCGGACCGACGCCGGGGTCGGGGCACCGCTGGCGGGATGGGGGAGGGGAGAGGCCGGCACCGGCCCAGCCTGGCAGATCGCGCAGCCCCGCCCGGAGCGGCGCCGGTACCGGCGGTCGGATTTCCCGGTCCCGGGCGGAACCGCCGACGGCCCCGGCCGAGAATGACCGACGGGAGACCGACGTCGCACGCACGAAGGACAGGAGCACCACCATGAAGCGCCCCCTTCCCCGCGGCGTCCTGCTCACCGCCGTCCCCACCCTGGCGATCGCGCTCAGCGCCTGCGACTCCGGCGACACCGCCGGGAGCAGCCCCGCCGCGCCCGGCACCAGCAGCTCCCCGGCCGCGGAGAGCCCGGCCGCGGAGAGCCCGGCCGTGCCCGTCTCCGACGAGCCGTTCGGCGAGGGCTGCGCGGCCGTGCCCGCCGAGGGCCCCGGCAGCTTCGCGGGCATGCGCGCCGCCCCGGTCGTCACCGCGGCCGGCAGCAACCCCGCGCTGTCCACCCTGGCCCAGGCCGTCCGGGCCGCCAGCCTGGTGGACACCCTGAACAGCACCGGCGACGTCACCGTGCTGGCGCCGGCCGACACCGCCTTCGAGGCGTTCCCGGCCGACGACCTGGCCGCGTTGCTGGCCGACACCCCGCAGCTCACCGCGGTGCTGACCCACCACGTCGTCCCCGGCCGGCTGTCCCCGGACGAGCTGGCCGGCACGCACACCACGCTGAACAACGACCAGGTGACCATCGAGGGCTCCGGTGCGGACTTCACCATCGGCGCCGACGCCACCGTCCTGGGCCAGGCGGAGGCCGCGGTCATCTGCGGCAACGTGCAGACCGCCAACGCCACCGTCTACGTCATCGACCAAGTACTCGCCCCCACGGACTGATCCGCGGCGCAGCAGAGCCGTCGCCCGACGCCCAGGCGAGGCCCGCGTACAGCCCGGTCCAGACGATGCCGAAGGCCTGCGGCGGCGGGTACCAGGACGGCTTGTCCAGCGACCGGAACCACCGGCTGCCGGGATCGGTGGCCAGCGCCCCGACGACGGCGGCCGCCGCCGGCCCGGCGGCGGCGAGGAGACGGGTGCGCAGCGACATGCCCCGATCCTGGCCCTCAGTAGGGTCGGGTGCATGACGGCTGCCCCGACCCTGCCCGACCGCGACCGGCTGCTGCAGCTGATCGTCGACCTCGCCGTGGTGCACGGGAAGGTCACGCTCTCCTCGGGGCAGGAGGCCGACTGGTACATCGACATGCGCCGGCTGACGCTGCACCACGAGGGGGCGCCGCTGGTCGGCCGGGTCATGCGCCAGCTCACCGGCGACCTGCGCTACGACGTCGTCGGGGGGCTCACCCTCGGCGCCGACCCGGTGGCGGCGGCCATGCTGCACGCGGCTGCTGCGGGCGAGGGGTTCCTCGACGCCTGCGTGGTCCGGAAGGCGGGCAAGGCGCACGGCTTGCAGCGACGGATCGAGGGTCCCGACGTGGACGGTCGCGCCGTCCTGGTGGTCGAGGACGTCTCCACCACCGGCGGCAGCCCGCTCACCGCGGCGCAGGCCCTGCAGGAGGCCGGCGCCGAGGTGATCGGGGTCGCGGTCATCGTGGACCGTGGCGGTCGAGCGGCGGTCGAGGGGGCCGGCTTCGAGTACCGCGCCGCCTTCACCCTCGCCGACCTCGGCCTCGCCTGAGCGGCGAGGTCGTACGGTGTGACGGTGACCACGACGACGGCGACGTGGCTCGCCGAGCTGACTGACGACCTGGGCGCCGACGGCGTCCTCACCGATCCCGACGTCACCGCCGGCTACGCCCGCGACCAGGCGATGCTGGCGCCCGCCGGCACCCCGGCCGCCGTGGTGTTCCCGCGGCGCACCGACGACGTCGTCGCGGTGATGCGGGTGGCGGCCCGGCACGGGCTGCCGGTGGTGCCGCGGGGCGCCGGGTCGGGCCTGGCCGGGGCGAGCAACGCCGTCGACGGCGGCATCACCGTGGTGATGACCCGCATGGACGCCGTCCTCGAGGTGTCGCCGGCCGACCGGCTGGCCGTCGTCCAGCCGGGCGTGGTGAACAAGCAGCTGCGCGACGCCGTCGCCGGGGCCGGCCTGTTCTACCCACCGGACCCGTCCAGCTACGACTGGTGCACGATCGGCGGCAACCTCTCCACCAACTCCGGTGGGCTGTGCTGCGTGAAGTACGGCGTCACCACCGACTACGTCCTCGGCCTGGAGGTCGTGCTCGCCGACGGGCGGGTGCTGCGCACCGGCCGGCGCACGGTGAAGGGCGTGGCCGGCTACGACCTGGCGCGGTTGTTCGTCGGCGCGGAGGGCACGCTCGGGATCATCACCGAGGCGACGCTGGCGCTGCGCCCGGCGCCGCAGCGCCCGGTCACCCTCGCCGCCACCTTCGCCACGACGGCGCAGACCGGGCAGGTCGTCGAGCGGGTGGTGACCGCGGGCCTGGTGCCCAGCCTCCTGGAGGTCATGGACAACACCTGCATCCGCGCCGTCGACGACCTGCTGAAGGCCGATCTGGACCGGACCGCGCACGCGCTGCTGGTCGCCCAGTCCGACACCGGGGGCGCGGCCGCCGCCGCGGAGATCGCCGCGCTCGCCGAGCTCTGCCGGGAGGCGGGGGCGCAGTTCGTGCACACGACGGAGGACCAGGCCGAGGGGGACCTGCTGCTCGCCGCCCGGCGCATGGCGCTGCCCGCCCTGGCGCGGCTGGGCAGCACGCTGATCGACGACGTCGCCGTGCCCCGGTCCCGGATCGCGCAGTTCCTCGACGGCTGCGACGGCATCGCGGCGGCCCGTGGGCTGGTGATCGGCGTCGTCGGCCACGCCGGCGACGGCAACATGCATCCCACCGTCGTCTTCGACCCCGCCGACGACGACCAGCGGGCCCGTGCGTTCGGCGCCTTCGACGACATCCTCGAGCTGGGCCTGGCGCTCGGCGGCACGATCACCGGCGAGCACGGGGTGGGCGTGCTCAAGGTCGACTGGCTGGAACGCGAGATCGGCCCGGTGGCCCTCGACGTGCACCGCTCGATCAAGGCCGCGCTGGACCCGGCCGGGCTGCTGAACCCGGGAACGGTGTTCCGCAGCACGCCCGCGGGTGCCACGCTGGGGCGATGAGCAGGGAACGGTTCCTCGTCATCGGGGGCGACGCGGCAGGGATGTCGGCGGCGGCCCAGGCCCGCCGGCTCAGGACGGCCGACGACCTGGAGATCGTCGTGCTGGAGCAGGGCGACGTCGTCTCCTACTCCGCCTGCGGCATCCCGTACTGGGTGGGCGGGCAGGTCGAGGACCGGGACGCGCTGATCGCCCGGACGCCGGCGCAGTTCGCCGCCCGGGACATCACCGTGCACACCGGCACCCGTGCCGTGGAGATCGACGCCGGCGCCGGGAAGGTCCTCACCGACACCGGCGAGCGGATCGGCTACGACCGCCTGCTCGTGACCACCGGGGGGCGCCCGAACCGGCCACCGATCCCCGGCCTGGACGCGCCCGGCGTCTTCGGCGTCCACCGGCTGGACGACGGCGCCGCGATCCGGGCCGCCCTGGACGCCGGCCCGAGCCGTGCCCTGGTGCTGGGCGGCGGCTACATCGGGCTGGAGATGGCCGAGGCGCTGCAGCGGCGCGGGCTGGCGGTCACCGTCGTGCTCGCCGACCCGCTGCCGATGCAGCTGCTCGACGCCGACATGGCCGAGCGGGTCTGCGCCGGCATGGGTGCCATGGGCATGGAGATGCACCCCGACCAGGCGGTCCGCGAGATCCTGGTCGACGAGTCGGGCCGCGCGCGGGGCGTGCGCACCGACGCCGGCAGCTACGACGCCGACCTGGTCGTGCTCGGCCTCGGCATGGGTCCGGAGGTGGCGCTGGCCGAGCAGGCCGGCATCCGATTGGGCACCACCGGCGCCATCGCCGTCGACCGCACGCAGCGCACCCGCTCGCACCCGGAGATCTACGCCGCCGGCGACTGCTCGCAGACTTTCCACCGGGTCACCGGCGAGGTCACCCACATCGCGCTGGGCACCCACGCGAACAAGCAGGGGCGGGTGGCCGGCTCGGTCGTCGGCGGCCAGGCCGCCCGGTTCGCCGGGGTGCTGGGCACCGCCCTCACCAAGGTGGGAGACCTGGAGATCGGCCGCACCGGGCTGTGCACCACCGAGGCCGAGCAGGCGGGCTTCGACTACCGCACCGACACCATCGAGGCGACGACGAGGGCCGGCTACTACCCCGGTGCCGAGGAGGTCGCGATCAAGCTGCTCAGCGAGGCCGGGTCGGGGCGGCTGCTCGGTGCGCAGATCGTCGGCGGCCCTGGATCCGGCAAGCGGATCGACGTGCTGGCCGCCGCCATCTGGGCGGGGATGACCGCCGAGGACCTCGCCGGCTCCGACCTCTCCTACGCGCCGCCGTTCTCGCCGACCTACGACCCGGTGGTCGTCGCCGCGCGGGTGGTCAGCCGCATCGAGCAAGGCTGAGCGGTGCCCCGCCGGGTGCTGCCCTCGACCGACGTCCGGGGTGCGGACTGGTACGGCGAGGACCTCACCGGCCGGCAGCACGAGGGCGTCGCCTTCAGCGCGGTCGACCTCACCGAGGCCACCGGCACCGGGCTGACCTTCACCGACTGCACGTTCCACGACTGCCGGTTCACCCTCGTGGAGCTCGCCGACGCCGCGTTCGTCAACTGCGCCTTCACCGGCTGCTCGTTCTTCTCCGCGACCCTCACCGGCTGCAAGCTCGTCGGCGCGGTGTTCGACCGGTGCTCGTTCGACCAGCTCACCGTCGACGGCGGTGACTGGTCCTTCGCCGTCCTGACCGGAGCCGACCTGCGCCGGGCGACCTTCCGCGGCACCCGGCTGCGCGAGGCCGAGCTCACCGGCGTGCAGGGCGCCGGCACGACGCTGCGCGACGTGGACCTCTCCGGCGCCGAGCTGCACGACGCCGACCTCGCCGGTGCCGACCTGCGGGGCAGCGACCTCCCCACGCTGGACCCCCGTGCTATCCGGCTGGCCGGCGCGCGGATCGACCTCGGCCAGGCCGTGCAGCTCGCCACCGCGCTCGGGCTCCGGGTCGGGGACGACGAGGGCCGGCACCCGGGCGGCGGCTGAGCCGGTGTCGCCCGGTCGGGTCCCGCCGTGGCCCGCGGTGTAGCGGCCGGAAGGCATGGCGGGATACTGATCGCCGTCGTCAGCACGTACAGCGCAGTACAGCCGCAACCGATGCGAGGAGTGCACCGCATGCCCATCGCGACCCCCGAGGTCTACGCCGACATGATCAGCCGGGCGAAGGAGGGCGGTTACGCCTACCCGGCGATCAACTGCACCTCCTCGGAGACCATCAACGCGGCACTGCGCGGCTTCGCCGACGCCGGCAGCGACGGGATCATCCAGTTCTCCACCGGGGGTGCGGAGTTCGGCTCGGGCACCCGGGTCAAGGACATGGTCACCGGCGCGGTGGCGCTGGCCGAGTTCGCGCACGTGGTGGCCGAGAAGTACCCGGTCAACGTCGCGCTGCACACCGACCACTGCCCCAAGGACAAGCTGGACTCCTACGTCCGCCCGCTGATCGCCCTGTCGAAGGACCGGGTCGACGCCGGCCAGGAGCCGCTGTTCCAGTCGCACATGTGGGACGGCTCGGCGATCGAGCTGGGCGAGAACCTGGACATCGCCGAGGAGCTCATGGAGAAGGCCGCGGCGGCCAAGATCGTCCTGGAGCTGGAGATCGGCATCGTCGGTGGCGAGGAGGACGGCGTCGTCGCCGAGATCAACGAGAAGCTCTACACCGCCGACGGCGACTTCCTGCGCACCGCGCAGCAGCTCGGGCTGGGGGAGCGCGGCGTCTACCTGCTCGCGGCCACCTTCGGCAACGTGCACGGCGTCTACAAGCCGGGCAACGTCAAGCTGCGCCCCGACGTGCTAGAGCGCGGCCAGGCGCTGGTCGCCAAGGAGTTCGGCCTGGGCGAGGGCGCCAAGCCGTTCAACCTGGTCTTCCACGGCGGCTCGGGCTCGGCGGAGTCCGAGATCCGCGAGGCGCTCTCCTACGGCGTGGTGAAGATGAACGTCGACACCGACACCCAGTACGCCTTCACCCGCCCGATCGCCGGGCACATGTTCAGCAACTACGACGGCGTGCTGAAGATCGACGGCGAGGTGGGCAACAAGAAGGTCTACGACCCGCGCAGCTACCTCAAGGCGGCCGAGACCGGCATGGCCGCCCGCGTCGTCGAGGCCTGCGAGCACCTGCAGTCGGCCGGCCAGTCCCAGGGGGCGTGACCGTGAGCCACTCCCACGGCAACCTGCTGGGCGAGCCGCCGGCCACCCTGCTGCCGGCGACGCCGGAGGCCGACGCCGAGCTGGCCGAGGGCGCCACGCTGGCCGAGGTCGCCGCGCACCACCCGACGGTGAGCGCGGTGTGGGCCGGTCTGGCCGAGGAGGCGCTGCACCGCCCCGAGCGGGCCCTCGTCGACACCGTCCAGGCCTACGCCTACGCCCGCACCGGCTACCACCGCGGGCTGGACGCGCTGCGCCGCAACGGCTGGAAGGGCTACGGCCCGGTGCCGTGGTCGCACGAGCCCAACCGCGGGTTCCTGCGCTGCGTCACCGTGCTCGCGGCGGCGGCCGCGGCCATCGGCGAGACCGGGGAGGCCGAGCGCTGCACCCAGCTGCTGCGCGACTGCGATCCGACGCTGACCATCTGATTGTTCACGATCGGTAACGGGTGGTCCGCGTGTGCGGGCCGCCCGTTCCGTGCCCACCAGCACTTTCGTGGCGCCGCGTTTGGATCACTGCCGCAGTGATCACTACTCAGCGTGCACGGCGCCGTTCCGGCGCCCTACGGAGGGAGCCTCTGATGGCCACCTTGCTCTGGATCCTCGCCGTCGTCCTCGTGGTCGCCGGTGTCGTGGCGATCGTCCGCAAGGAGATCGTCTGGGGGATCGTGCTGATCGTGCTCGGTTTGCTGGTCGGGCCGGGCGGGGTCAGCATCTTCACCTGACGCGTCCCCGGGGCTCGGCAGCTGCGGTCAGCGGTCGCCGAGCTCCGGGTGGAGCGCGGTGAGGGCGTCGGTCAGCGTGGTCAGCTGGTCGCCGCCGGCCATCAGCGCGGTGAGGACGTCGGCGTCGACGTCGTCCCGGGTGAGGTTGCCGGCCACCTGACCGTGCGCCAGCAGCAGGAACCGGTCACCGATGAGGTGGGCGTAGCGCGGGTTGTTGGTGACGACGACGACCGCGAGCCCCTGGGCCCGCGCGGCCAGGATGGACTGCCCGAACAGCGTCTGCCGGGCCACCGTCATGGGCGTCACGGGCTCGTCGATGACCAGCGCGCGAGCGCCGAAGTGCAGGGCGCGGGCGACGGCGAGGCTCTGCCGCTCGCCGGCCTGCAGGGAGCTGGCCGGGCGGTCGGGGTCCAGCCCGGTGACGCCGACCCGGGCCATGGCGCGCACGGTCGTCTCCCGGGCGCCGTCCAGGTCGAGCCGGCGCAGCGGCCACACCCCGCGGGTGGGCTCGGCGCCGAGGAAGAAGTTCCGCCACACCGACAGCAGCGGGGCGACGGCGAGGTCCTGCCAGACGGTGGCGATCCCGGCCTCGCGCGCGTGCCGGGGCGACCGGAACCGCACGGGGACGCCGTCGACGAGCAGCGTGCCCTCGTCGTGCCGGCGCAGCCCCGACACGACCGATACGAGCGTCGACTTCCCGGAGCCGTTCTCGCCGAGCACGCAGGTGATCTGGCCGGGGACGAGTGCGGCGCTCACCCGGCTCAGCGCCGGCACGTGGCCGTGCCGGACGGTGACTCCGCGCAGCTCCACCACCGGCGTCGGGCCGGCCGCCGGGACGCCGTCGCCGGCGGGGGGCGCGCTCACGAGCGGGGCCTCGACTTGAGCCGCCGGCGCACCTCGCCGTTGGCCAGCAGCGCCACCAGGAGCAGCACCCCGAGCAGCGCCTGGAACCAGCGGGTGTCCCAGTCGGCGAGCGTGATGCCCTGCCGCGCCACCGCGTACAGCAGGGCGCCGACGGCGGCGCCGATCGCCGAGCCGTAGCCGCCGGTGAGCAGGCATCCGCCGATGACCGCGATGACGATGAAGTCGATCCCGCTCTGGATGCCCACGGCGCCGCCCGCCTGGACGCTGCCCAGCCGCACCAGCGTGAAGGTGCCCAGCAGCCATCCCGCGGCCGCGGTGAGGCAGAAGAGCGCCACGGTCGTCCGGCGGACCGGCACGCCGAGCTCGCGCGCGGCCTGGCGGGCGCCACCGCAGGCGAAGATCGCGTTGCCGAACTTGGTGCGCCACAGGCCCCACGTCGCCAGCGCCGTCAGGGTGAGCCACCACAGGATGGAGACGTTGAACCGGCCGTTGCCGATCTCCAGCGTCGCGTCGAACAGCGCGCTCGCCGACGACCAGCCCGGCGTCTGGTCCAGCCCGCTGACCCGGGTGGAGCCCGCGACCGCCTGCGCCCCGGCCTGCGAGGTGCCCTGCAGGATCAGGAAGGTCGCCAGGGTGACCAGGAAGCTCGGCAGGCCGGTGTTCACGACCAGCATGCCGTTGACCACCCCGACCGCCAGCGCGGCGAGCAGCGACACCAGCAGGGCCGGCCAGGTGCTCCAGCCGGCGTAGCCGATCAGCAGCGCGGTGAGCAGCGAGCTCGAGACCGCGACCACCCCCACCGACAGGTCGAACTGCCCGGCGATCAGCAGCAGCGCGACGGCGACGCCGCCGATGCCCAGCACCGCCGCGGTGTCGAGGACGGTGGCCAGCCCGAACGGCGAGAGCAGGTCCGGCACCTGCAGGGCGAAGAAGGCGACGACCACCACCAGGCCGACGACGGCGGGCAGGCTCGGCCGGGCCAGCGCACGCGCCAGGACCCGGCTGCCCGGCGGCGCCGGGGCCGTGCGGGAGCCGAAGGCGGACGGGCGGTCGGTGATCACCGGCACGGCGACCCGGCGCGGCAACAGGACGTCGGCAGCGGGTCCTCCTCGGGCGGTCGGCTGCCGCCCAGTGTCCACGACGCCCCCGGCCCGCTGCACGGGGCTGCTACGCGCCGGCGAGGGCGGCTCCGTCAGGGGTGCAGGCGCCACCGCACCCGGTCGTCGGCGTACCAGGTCCAGCGGTCGACCGGCCGGACGTAGGGAACGCCGTCGCGCACGATCCGAGCGGGGTCCGAGGCGACCTGGAGGGCGCGCCCGCTGGTCTGCCGCGTCGGCCGGAGGGGCTGGACCATGACGGTCACGCCGATCGTGTCGACGGCGCTCCAGTCGGGGCGGACGTCGATGCGGGTGATCTCGCCGTCGGCCACCCGGATGTCGTCGTGGTGCGCCTGCAGGCCCAGCCGCCGGGACAGCGACCGCCGGCTGTCACCCGCCGCCTCGATGCGGCCGTGGTGCAGCAGCACGCCGCCGTGGTCGTCCCGCACCAGCGTGAGGTCCCGGGGGGCACCGGTGCCGATCCCCAGGTCGCGGGCGAGCGCCGTGGATGCCTTGTCGGGAGCCGGTTCCCAGGCGACGGGGACCTCAGCCGTCCGCCCGGCCTTGAGCAGGGCCGCGAGCACGGCGGAGAGCGCGGCCACCGGGCCGCGGACCACCAGCGACGCGGCGCCGGCGACCGGCTCCAGCTGGCTCCTGAGGGGCGCCTCGCCCGGGCCCAGGCGGCGGAGGTCCAGCTCGACCGACGACATGCCGATACCCTGCCACCTGCCGGCCGGGATCGACCCGGGTGTCGAGGAACAGGAGAACCAGGAGCCGATGCCCGCTGTCGTGCTGATCGGTGCCCAGTGGGGCGACGAAGGCAAGGGCAAGGCCACCGACCTGCTCGGCGGCCGCGTCCCCTACGTCGTCCGCTACCAGGGTGGCAACAACGCCGGGCACACCGTCATCACGCCCGACGGTGAGAAGTACGCCCTCCACCTGATCCCCTCCGGGATCCTGACGCCGGGCTGCACGCCGGTCATCGGCAACGGCGTGGTGATCGACCCGGAGGTGCTGATCGGGGAGCTCGCCGGGCTGGAGGAGCGGGGGGTGGACACCTCGCGGCTGGTCATCTCCTCCGACGCGCACTTGATCATGCCGCACCACCGTGCCCTGGACAAGGTCACCGAGCGGTTCCTGGGCAAGCGCAAGATCGGCACCACCGGCCGCGGTATCGGCCCCGCCTACGGCGACAAGGTCGCCCGCGTGGGCATCCGGGTGCAGGACCTCCTCGACCTCTCGATCCTCCGGCAGAAGCTCGAGGGGACGCTCCAGGAGAAGAACCAGATCCTGGTCAAGGTCTACAACCGCAAGGCCATCGACGTCGACGAGGTCGTCGAGGAGTACACGCAGTACGCCGAGGCGCTCCGGCACCGCATCGTCGACACCCGGCTGCTGCTGGGCAAGGCCCTCGACGCCGGCGAGTGGGTGCTGCTCGAGGGCTCCCAGGGCACCCTGCTCGACGTCGACCACGGCACCTATCCGTTCGTGACGTCGTCCAACCCGACCGCGGGCGGCGCGGCCGTGGGCGCGGGCGTCGGCCCGACCCGGATCGAGCGGGTCGTCGGCATCCTCAAGGCGTACACGACCCGGGTGGGCTCCGGCCCCTTCCCGACCGAGCTGTTCGACGCCAACGGCGAGTACCTGCGCAAGCAGGGCGGCGAGGTCGGAGTCACCACCGGCCGGGACCGCCGCTGCGGCTGGTTCGACGCCGTCGTCGCCCGCTACGCCAGCCGGGTCAACGGCATCACCGACTACTTCCTCACCAAGCTCGACGTGCTGTCCGGCCTGGAGAGCGTGCCGATCTGCGTGGCCTACGAGGTCGACGGCGTCCGGCACGAGGAGATGCCGATGACCCAGACCGACTTCCACCACGCCAAGCCGGTCTACGAGGAGATGCCGGGCTGGTCCGAGGACATCCGGCACTGCCGGAGCTTCGACGAGCTCCCCGCCAACGCGCAGGCCTACGTGCGCCGGCTCGAGGAGCTCTCCGGGGCGCGGGTCAGCGTCATCGGTGTCGGCCCGGGGCGGGACGAGAACGTCGTCGTCCACGATTTGATCGGTTGACCCTCCGGGTCAACACCGCGGCCAGGTGCCGTCCCGTCCTGCGCTGAGCCCTGCCCGGGCCTCCTCGGGGAGGCCTCCGGGGCCGGGCTGGACGCCGTCCGGGCGCTGCTCCCGCCCGGCGGCACGGCCGCCATGGTGGGTCCCTCCGGCGTCGGTCAGTCCAGCCTCCTCGACGCGCTGGCCGGCCGGGCCGTGGCCGGCACCAGGGGCATCCGCGACGACGGCCGGGGGCGGCACACCACCACGGCCCGGGAGCTCCACCCGCTCCCCGGCGGTGGCCTGCTGATCGACACCCCGGGCATGCGGGAGCTGGGCCTCCCCGACGACGCGGACGGCGTCGACCGGGCGTTCGCCGACGTCGCGGAGCTGGCCACCGGGTGCCGGTACCGCGACTGCGCGCACCGGACCGAGCCCGGCTGCGCCGTCGCCGCCGCCATCGGGGACGGCCGGCTCGATCCCGCGCGCTACACGGCCTGGCGGAAGCTGCAGGCCGAGGCCCACCGGCAGCAGCTGCGCGTCGACGCGCGGGCCCGCGCCCAGGAGCGCGCCCGGCTGCGGGCCGTGCACCGGGCCCAGCGCGGCCGGCCGAACCGGGTGCGCTTACCGGTCCGGCTCACACCAGCTGCGCGGTGACCGCGGTGCGGGCGCGGACGGCGTGGTCGGGGGAGTCGGTGATCAGCCCGTCCACGCCGAGGGCCAGCAGCGCGACCGCGTCGCCCACCGCGTCCCCGTGGGCGCCGGGGGCCGTGCCCCGCCGGAGGTGCTCGGGCAGGAAGGCGTTCTCCGCCCGCAGCGTCCAGCAGAAGACCGCCAGCTCCGCGCCGTGCGCCTGCTCCACCAGGGTCGGCGCGCCGGTCGGCGCCTGCTCCGCGGCGTCGGCCAGGATCCGCGAGCGGCTCGGGCCGACCCCCTGCGCGTAGGTGGAGATCTCCCGCAGCCCCGGCGGGGTGACCATGGCGTCGCCCGCGGCGTCGTCCTCGACCAGCTGCACCATCCGGGGACCGTCCTCGCCCAGCCGGCTGCGCAGGTCGCGCAGCACGGCCGGGTCGAACGACTGCAGCAGCACGGTGCCGTCGGCGCGCTCGGCGCCGAGCCGGCGCAGCTCGTCGGCCACCAGCTCGGCCATGGAGCGTGCCGGGGCGTGGCACGCCCCGGGGTGCTTGAGCTCGGCGAGCACGCGGACGGGGCGCTCGGCGGTCGAGCGGCAGCGCGCCAGCTCGATCACCTCGGCCAGGGTGAGGATGCCGTAGCGGCCGTCGTAGGCGGTGTTGAGCGGCCGCAGCGACGGCATCCGCTCCACCGCGCGGAGGGTCCGCAGCTCGGCGTAGGTGAAGTCCTCGGCGAACCAGCCGGTGTGCAGCTCGCCGTCGACCACCTTGCACGTGCGGCGTCCGGCGAACTCCGGGTGCTCGGCCACGTCGGTGGAGAGCGAGAGCTCGCTCTCGTGCCGGACGACGAGCACGCCGTCGCGACTGACCACGACGTCGGGCTCGATGAGGTCGGCACCGAGGTCGATGGCCAGCTCGAAGCCGGCCGCGGTGTGCTCCGGCCGGTAGGCCGGAGCTCCGCGGTGTCCGATGACGACGGGCCGCGGAAGGCGTGTCGCCGGCCGTTCCGCCGGTGACTCGGTCACGTGCATGGGCCCACCCCACCCGACCCGGGTGAATGCGCGGGGAACCGGAGGAGTCCGGTCGCGCACGATCGAGCGGCCGCTCCGTGGACCTGCGGTGATGCGCCGGAGAAGTGACCGACATCATCCGGTGTGCCCGGGACGGGTGGGATCGAGGCCCTCGCCGCGGCCCCGGGCGCCGCGGCATCGGTAGGGTCGCCGCTCGTGCGCGTGCTGGTGATCGGCTCCGGTGCCCGGGAGCACGCCCTGTGCGTGGCTCTCCTGTCCGACCCTGCGGTGGACGGCCTCGCCTGCGCTCCCGGCAACGCCGGGACGCGGGCCGTCGCCCCGCCCCCACCCGGCGGGGAGTCGCTGGCCGCGGCCGATCCCGTCGCGGTGGCCGCGCTGGCGCGGGACTGGGGCGCCGACCTGGTCGTGATCGGTCCCGAGGTGCCGCTGGTCGCCGGCGTCGCCGACGCCGTCCGGGAGGCCGGGATCGCCTGCTTCGGCCCGTCGGCGCAGGCCGCTCAGCTGGAGGGCAGCAAGTCCTTCGCCAAGCACGTCATGACGGCGGCCGGCGTGCCCACCGCCCGCTCGTGGGCCGTCGGTGGTGCCGCCGAGCTCGAGACCGCGCTGGACGAGGTGGCCGCGCTCACCGGCGGCGCGCCCTACGTGGTCAAGGACGACGGCCTCGCCGCGGGGAAGGGCGTCGTCGTCACGGCCGACCGGGACGCCGCCGCCGCCCACGGCCGCCGGGTGCTCGACGCCGGCGGCGCGGTGCTCGTCGAGGAGTTCCTCGACGGGCCGGAGGTGTCGCTGTTCGCCGTCACCGACGGGACGACGGTGCTGCCGCTCGTCCCGGCGCAGGACGCGAAGCGGCGCGACGACGGCGACGGCGGGCCCAACACCGGTGGCATGGGCGCCTACGCGCCGCTGCCCTGGGCGCCGCCGGGGCTGGTCGAGGAGGTGCTGGCCACCGTGCTGCAGCCCACCGTCGACGAGATGGCCCGCCGCGGCGAGACGTTCAGCGGGCTGCTGTACGCGGGCCTGGCGCTGACGTCGCGCGGGATCCGGGTGGTGGAGTTCAACGCCCGGTTCGGCGACCCGGAGACCCAGGTCGTGCTGCCGCTGCTCGAGACCCCGCTGGGCGGGCTGCTGCACGCCGCCGCCACCGGCGCCCTGGCCGCGCACCCGCCGCTGCGCTGGCGCTCCGGCGCCGCGGTGACCGTGGTGGTGGCGGCGCCGGGCTACCCGGAGGCGCCGCGGACCGGCGACCCGATCACCGGCGCCGACGGCGCGGGCGTGCTGCACGCGGGCACCGCGCTCACGGCCGACGGCGCCGTCGTCTCCGCCGGCGGCCGCGTGCTGGCCGTGACGGCCGTCGGCGACGACCTTTCCGCCGCCCGGCAGGCCGCCTACGAGCGGGTGGCCGGCGTGCGGCTGGCCGGCGCGCACTGGCGCACCGACATCGCGCTGGCCGCCGTCCAGGGCCGGATCGCCCCCGGCTGAGCCTCAGCCGGCGGTGACCGCCGGGCGGGCCCGGTCGGGCCGCGGCTCGGGCGGGCGCGGGCCCTCGTGGCGCCGGCTCAGGTAGGTGCCGGCCACGTTCACGCACGCCACGGTCGGGACGGCGATCAGCGCGCCGAAGATGCCGCCGACCAGCAGGCCCGCGGCGATCGCCAGCACGACCGCCAGCGGGTGCACGTGCACGGCCCGGCCCAGCAGCAGGGGCTGCAGCACGTGGCCCTCCAGCTGCATGACCAGCACGACGATCGCGAGGGCGATCAGCGCCTTGACCGGACCCACGGACACCAGCGCCACGAGCACCGCGACCGACCCGGCCAGGAACGACCCGATGATCGGGACGAAGGCGCCGAGGAACACCAGCGCCGCCAGCGGGATGACCAGCGGCACCTGCAGGATCGCCAGCCCGATGCCGATGCCGACGGCGTCCACGCCGGCGACGACGACGGTGGCCCGCACGTAGGAGATCAGCGTCCGCCAGGACCGCCGGGCCGCCTCGTCCAGGTAGGCCCGGGAGTCGCGCGGGAAGAGCCCGACCAGCCACAGCCAGATGGACCGGCCGTCCTTGAGGAAGAAGAAGAGCGTGAACAGCGCCAGGACGATGCCGGTGAAGACCTCGCCCACGGTGGTGGCGGTGGTGATCGCGCCCGTGGCGAGGCTCTCCTCGTTGCTGACCAGGAAGTCCTGCAGCTCGCCGACGGCGTCCTCCAGCTGGCTCGCCGTGATCGGGAACGTCCGGACGACGAAGGACTCCACCTCCTCCAGGCCCTGGCTGACCTGCGCCGCCAGGTCGGAGAACCCGGCGGTGAAGCGCTCCACCACCAGCGTGATGATCCCGGCGACCACCGCCAGACCGACCAGCAGCATCGCCGAGGCCGCCAGCCCCTTGGGCCAGCCGGACCGCACGAGGGCGGTCGCCCCCGGCTGGAGCAGCGCGGCCAGCAGCAGCGCGACGATGACCGGCACGACCACCACCGCGACGTGCGCGGCGGCCCAGAGCAGCACGTAGAAGCCGGCGATCACCACGATCAGCCGCCACGACCAGGCCGCCGCCGTCCGCAGCCCGAAGGGCACGTCGTCCTCGGCGGCGGTGCGGCGCGGGGCCCGCCGGGGTGCCGGCGGGCGGGGCCGGCCCCCCTCCGGCGAGGAGCGGTCGGGCGGGCCGCTGACGCCGCCGGGGCCCACCGCGCCGTCGAGGTCCGGCGCGCCGGGAGCCGGGCTGCCCAGGGGCGGCCGGGTGGCGCCGGCGTCGTCGTCATCCTGCGGGTCGTGCACGAAGTCGATCGGCTCCGGCTCGCGGGCGTCGCGGGGGTGGTGGTGCCAGCCGTGCGGGTCGTGCTCCCGCGCCGCCTGGATGCGCGCACGGGCCCGTGCGGCAAGGGTCGTGGCCCGGCGCAGCATCGCGCACCTCCGCCGTCCGTAGGGGCCGTTCGTGATCACGCTAGCCCTGCGGGAGACTGTCCCCGTGGCGCGACGAGCTGAGCAGTGGCAGGCGGTACCCGGATGATCGAGCGCTACACGCTCCCCGACATGGGTCGGGTCTGGAGCGACGCCCACAAGTACGAGCTGTGGTGCCGCGTCGAGACGCTGGTGCTCGAGGCGCACGCCGCCGCGGGGCGCGTCCCGGCCGACGTCGTCGAGCCGGTGCGCAACGCGCCGCCGCCCACCGCCGAGCGGGTCGCCGAGATCGAGGAGACGACGCAGCACGACGTCATCGCGTTCCTCACCGCCTGGGCCGACAACACCGAGCCCCGCTCGGCGGCGGCTTTTGTGCACCACGGCATGACGTCGTCGGACCTGCTGGACACCGCGCTGGCCGTGCAGTTGACCGAGGCCACCGACATCCTGCTGGCCAAGGCCGACCGGCTGGTGGCGGCGCTGCGCGACCACGGCCTGGCGCACCGGTCGACGATCAGGGTCGGGCGGACGCACGGCGTGCACGCCGAACCGGTCGTCTGGGGCCACCGGGTCGCCGACCTCGCGTTCGCCGCCGCCCGCTCCCGCGACCGGCTGCGGGCCGCCCGCGAGCGCGTCGGCGTCGTCGCCATCTCCGGCGCCGTCGGCACGTACTCGCTGATCGACCCGTCGGTCGAGGTGGCGGTCGCCGAGGCGCTGGGCCTGCAGCCCGCCGACGCCTCCACCCAGGTGGTGCTGCGCGACTCGATCAGCGAGTGGGTGTCGGCGCTGGCGATCCTCGTCACCGTCTGCGAGGCGGTCGCGCTGGAGGTCCGGCACGGCCAGCGGACCGAGGTGCGCGAGCTGTCCGAGGCGTTCGGGTCGGGCCAGAAGGGCTCGAGCGCGATGCCGCACAAGAAGAACCCGATCCGCTCCGAGCGCATCGCCGGGCTGGCCCGCGTCGTGCGAGCGGCGATCGTGCCGGTGATGGAGGGCATCCCGCTCTGGCACGAGCGCGACATCTCGCACTCCTCCACCGAGCGGGTCTTCCTGCCCGATGCCGCGATCACCACCGACTACCTGCTCGATCTGACGGCCGGCCTGGTGGAGAACCTGGTGGTGGACGCCGACCGGATGCGGGCCAACCTGGAGTCGACCGGCGGGCTGATCTACACCTCGTCGGTGCTGCTGGAGCTGGTGGAGAGCGGGCAGTCCCGCGAGGACGCCTACGCGCTCGTGCAGTCGGCGGCGATGGAGACCTGGAACTCCGGCGTGCCCTTCCGCGAGACGCTGCGGGCGCGGGCGGCCGCCTCCTCGGTGGCGCTGGACGAGGCCCGGCTGGACGAGATCTGCCGCCCGGAGCAGTACGTGGCGAACCTGGGCCCGCTGTTCGACCGGCTGGCCGCGCTGTCGTGATCGACCTCCCGCTCGTCGCCCGCGGCAAGGTGCGGGAGATCTACGACGCCGGCGACGACCGGCTGCTGCTGGTGGCGTCGGACCGGATCTCCGCCTACGACCACGTGCTGCCGACGCCGATCCCGGACAAGGGCGCCGTGCTGACCCGGCTGTCGGTGTGGTGGTTCGAGCAGCTGGCGCCGGTGCTGTCGTCGTTCGGGGCGTCGCACCACCTGGTCAGCGCCTCGGACGTGCCGGCCGGCGTCGCCGGGCGGGCGATGCTGGTGCGCCGGCTGGAGATGCTCCCCGTCGAGTGCGTGGCCCGCGGTTACCTCTCCGGCTCGGGGACCACGGAGTACGCGCGGACCGGCTCGATCCGCGACGTCGCCCTGCCCGCCGGCCTGGTCGAGGGATCGCGGCTGCCCGACCCGGTGTTCACGCCCTCCACCAAGGCCGAGGTGGGGGAGCACGACGAGGCGATCGACTTCGCCGCCGTCGTCTCCGCCGTCGGCGCCGCCCGGGCGGAGGAGCTGCGCGAGCTGACGCTGGCGCTCTACCGGCGCGGTGCGGAGATCGCCGCCGACGCGGGCATCGTGCTGGCCGACACCAAGTTCGAGTTCGGGGTGGACCCGGACGGGAGCCTGGTGCTCGGTGACGAGGTGCTCACGCCCGACTCGTCCCGCTTCTGGCCGGCCGACACCTGGTCGCCGGGAGCGGTGCAGCCCTCCTACGACAAGCAGTTCGTGCGCGACTGGCTGACCTCGTCGGGCTGGGACCGCGTGTCCGAGCCGCCCGAGCTGCCGGACCACGTCGTCGCCGCCACCCGGGAGCGCTACGTCACCGCCTACGAGCGGCTGACCGGCCGGCCGTTCAGCTGACCGGCGCCGACCAGGGCGACGGCGTCCCGAGCCAGCGCTCGAAGACCGGCGTGACGGTGTAGGAGACCGTGCCGAGCGACACGAGCGAGGTGTCGGTGCAGGACTGCGTCTCGGCGGCCGGGTCCGCCGGCACGTACACCGGGGCGTCGATCCCGAGCAGGCTGACCCCCGAACAGGTGCCCTCGGAGATCAGGCCGGCGCCCAGCAGGCTGCTGGTGCGCCGGACCACGTAGCCGGTGACCGGCACGCCGGCCACGTGGCTCGTCCGCCAGGTCACCGTGAACGAGCGGGTCAGCACTCCGCTGCCCGATGCGGTCGGCTGCTCGCCCGGCGGCATGACGGCCGCCGCGACGACGGCCGGTCCGGCGGCCGCCCGCGTCGCCCAGGTGGCCGGGGCGGGCGCGGCGGTGCCGAGGACCACCGCGACGACGACCAGCAGGGGAACGCCCATCCGGTGCAGCACGGTCGGTCCTCCTCTCGGACGGGGGCGGGGGGGGGGGGGGGGGGGGGGGGGGGGGGGGGGGGGGGGGGGGGGGGGGGGGGGGGGGGGGGGGGGGGGGGGGGGGGGGGGGGGGGGGGGGG
>NZ_JBJHAF010000016.1:0-98264 GCF_054050855.1 Blastococcus sp. SYSU DS0539
GGGGGGGGGGGGGGGGCGGGGGGGGGCGCCCCGCCGGGGGGGGGCGGGGGGGGGCGGGGGGGGGGGCGCCCGGGCGGGGGGGGGGTGGGGGGGGGGGGGGGGGGGGGGGGGGGGGGGCGACCCGCCTCCCGGACGTCCGGTACAGTCTTCACCGGCGCCGCGAGGTGCCACCCATGGGGTATGGGGTAATTGGCAGCCCGACGGTTTCTGGTTCCGTTAGTCTAGGTTCGAGTCCTGGTACCCCAGCGAGGAAGCCTGGTTCCTCTCGCAGTACAGCAGCACCCAGCACGGCCCCGTCGTCTAGCGGCCCAGGACGCCGCCCTCTCACGGCGGTAGCGAGGGTTCGAATCCCTTCGGGGCTACGCGACCGAGAGCCCCCGACCACCAGGTCGGGGGCTCTCGCCGTTCCCGGGACCCCCTGCGACGCCCCGGCGGCGGCATGGCAAAATGGCTCCCGCACACGGCCCCGTCGTCTAGCGGCCTAGGACGCCGCCCTCTCACGGCGGTAGCGAGGGTTCGAATCCCTTCGGGGCTACGCGACCGAGAGCCCCCGACCACCAGGTCGGGGGCTCTCGTCGTCAGCGGGACGGCACGGGGAGGTGGGCGCGCGGTGATCCGCACCAGCCGTCGTCTGGCCGACGGTCGGGAGATCCTCTACTTCGACGACGACCGGCACCCCGTCGTGCGGAACGCCGTCGATCGCCGCGACCTGCCGGCCGTGGTGCCCGGCTCGGAGCTCCGGTTCGACCCGCTGCTGGCCGAGTGGGTCGTCGTCGCCGCCCACCGGCAGACCCGCACCCACCTCCCCCCGTCCGACCAGTGCCCGCTGTGCCCCTCCCGGCCGGGGCGGCCGACCGAGGTCCCCGAGGGCGACTACCAGGTGGTCGTCCTCGAGAACCGGTTCGCGTCGCTGGCGACCGACGTCGCGCGGGACGTCGCCCCCGCGGTGGAGGGCCAGCCGCTCGCGGAGCTGCGGCCGGGGTCCGGCCGCTGCGAGGTCGTCTGCTTCACCAGCGAGCACGACCGCGACTTCGCCGGGCTGGGCGCCGAGCGCGCGCGGCTGGTGGTCGACGTGTGGGCCGAGCGCACCGCGGAGCTCGCGGCGCTGCCGGGCGTGGCGCAGGTGTTCTGCTTCGAGAACCACGGCGAGGAGATCGGGGTGACCCTCGCCCACCCGCACGGCCAGATCTACGCCTATCCGTTCGTCCCGCCGCGCGTGGCGAAGGTCCTGACCACCGTGCGCCGCCACCGGGAGGCGACCGGGGGCGACCTCTTCGCCGAGGTGGTCACCGCCGAGCGGGCCGGGCCGCGGGTCGTCACGGCCAACGAGGACTGGACGGCGTTCGTGCCGGCGGCGGCACGGTGGCCGTACGAGGTCCAGCTGTTCCCCACCCGCAAGGTGCCCGGCCTGCCCGCGCTCACCGGCGCCGAGCGGAACGCCTTCGTCGAGGTGTACCTGGACGTGCTGGGCCGGTTCGCGCACCGTTTCGACACCCCGATGCCCTACATCGCCTCCTGGAACCAGGCGCCGGTCGCCGACGGCCGCGACGACTGGTGGCTGCACCTGCAGCTGTTCTCGCTGCGCCGCGCCCCCGGCAAGCTGAAGTACCTGGCCGGCTCGGAGTCGGGGATGGGCGCCTTCGTCACCGACACCACCCCCGAGGACGTCGCCGAGCAGCTGCGCGCGGTGCGGTGGTGACGCCGGACGATGCCGCCGCCGAACGGGCGGCCACCGGCTTCGCCGAGCGCTTCGGCCGGGCGCCCGAGGGCGTCTGGGCGGCGCCGGGCCGGGTCAACGTCATCGGTGAGCACACCGACTACAACGGCGGCTTCGTGCTGCCCGTGGCGCTGCCGCACACCACCCGCGCGGCGATGGCGCGGCGGGACGACGGGCTGCTGGTGCTCGCCTCCGCGCAGCACCCCGGGGCGGACGCCGAGGTCGCCGTCGCCGCGCTCCGGCCCGGCCGGCCCGGTGGCTGGGCGGCCTACCCCGGCCGGCCCGGTGGCTGGGCGGCCTACCCCGCCGGGGTCGTGCACGCGCTGGCCGGCCGGGTGCCGGGCGGGCTGAGCGTCCTCGTGGACGGCGACGTGCCCTCCGGCGCGGGGCTGTCCTCGTCGGCGGCGCTGTGCTGCTCGGTGGCGCTGGGCGTCCGCGACCTGCTCGGCCTCGACCTGGACGCCGACGCGCTGATCGACGTCGCCCGCCGGGCCGAGAACGACTTCGCCGGCGCGCCGACCGGGGTGCTCGACCAGTCGGCGTCGGTGCTCTGCACGGCCGGGCACGCGCTCTTCCTCGATACCCGCGACGGCACGCGGGAGCAGGTGCCGCTCGACCTCGCCGCCGCGGGCCTCGCCTTGCTGGTGGTCGGCACCGGCACCACGCACGACCACGCCGAGAGCGGCTACGCCGACCGGCGCCGCGAGTGCGAGGAGACCGCCCGGCGGCTCGGGATCGCGCTGCTGCGCGAGGTCGACGACGTCGCCGCGCTCGCCCCGCTGGCCGACGGGACCGCCGAGGGCGACCGGCTGCTCCGGCGGGCCCGGCACGTGGTCACCGAGGACGCCCGCGTGCTCGAGGTGGTGACCGCGCTGCGCGCCGACGCCGACCCGCGGGTGATCGGGCCGCTGCTCACCGCGGGCCACGCGTCGCTGCGCGACGACTTCGAGGTCTCCGTGCCGCTGGTCGACGCCTGCGTCGACGCCGCGCTGGCCGGCGGCGCCCACGGGGCCCGCATGGTCGGCGGTGGCTTCGGCGGCAGCGTCGTCGCCCTGGTCGACAGCGGCGGCGTCGACGCCGTCACCGCCGCCGTGACCGAGCGCTTCGCCCGCGAGCGGCACCCCGCGCCGCGCACCTTCGTCGTCGTCCCCTCCGCCGGCGCCCGCCGGCTGGCCTGAGACGCCGCGGCACCCCGAGCAGAGGACACCCGTGGATCCACGGAAGCAGCAGGGCGCGTTCGACGTCGGCACCGTCGTCGCCGAGCTGGTCGGCCTCCTCGGCGTCGTCCTGGTGGTCGTGGGCGTGCTCGACGCCGCCGCCGAGGCCCCGGCGGGGACCGACGGGCCGGACCTCGACCTCTGGGCGGGCCTGGCCCTGGTCGCCGTCGCGCTGGCCGTCGCGGGGTGGACGCGGCGGCGCCGGCGGTGACGTGGCCCCGCCGGCCGGCGACGACGGCGCGCGACGGAGGCTCAGCGGGCGGCGCGGGAGATCGCCGCTGAGGCGTCGAGCACCGCGCCGATGACCTCCGCGCTGGGGCGGCGCCCGAGGCGCTCCACCGGGCCGGAGATCGAGACGGCGCCGAGGACCGTGCCGCTCCCGTCGCGGACCGGTGCGGAGAGCGACGCCACCCCGGGCTCCCGCTCGGCGACGCTGTGCGCCCAGCCGCGCCGGCGGACGTCGAGCAGCGTGCGCGCGGTGAAGCTGGCCTGCGGCAGCAGGCGGGTGACCTCCTCGGCCGGGGTGAACGCCAGGAGGGCGTGCGCGGCCGACCCCGCGGTCATGGGCAGCCGGGCGCCGACCGGCACGGTGTCGCGCAGGCCGCTGGTGCGCTCGGCCGCCGCCACGCAGACGCGGGTGGCGCCGTCGCGCACGTAGAACTGCGCGCTCTCGCCGGTGACGTCGCGCAGGGTGACCAGGTGGCGGGACGCGATCTCGCCGACGTCGGCGGTGCCGCGGCCGAGCTCGGCGAGCGCCGGCCCGGGCGCCCAGCTGCCCGAGTCGGTGCGGCGGACGAGCCGGTGCCCCTCCAGGGCGACCGCGAGCCGGTGGGCCGTGGCCCGGGGCAGGCCGGTGCGCGCGACGAGCTCGGCGAGCGTCGCCGGCTCCTGCGCCACGGCGTGCAGGATCGACACCGCTTTGTCCAGAACCGCGACGGGGTTAGGCTGTCCCACACAGCAATACTCGCATCCCGCAGAGTGAGACAGCTACTCCGGGAGCGACCAGTCACCCGAAGGGGACGAGACCGTGCCGAAGACCCTGGCCGAGAAGGTCTACGACGCCCATGTCGTGCGCAGCACCGCGGGCGAGCCCGACCTGCTCTACATCGATCTGCACCTGGTCCACGAGGTGACCAGCCCGCAGGCCTTCGACGGTCTCCGCGCCGCGGGGCGCACGGTCCGCCGTCCGGATCTCACCATGGCGACCGAGGACCACAACGTCCCGACGCTGGACATCCTCAGCCCCATCGCCGACCCGGTGAGCCGGGCGCAGGTCGACGCGCTGCGCCGGAACGCCGCCGAGTTCGGCATCCGGCTGGCCCCGATGGGCGACCGCGACCAGGGCATCGTGCACGTGATCGGCCCGCAGCTGGGCCTGACGCAGCCGGGCACGACCATCGTGTGCGGTGACAGCCACACCTCCACCCACGGGGCCTTCGGGGCGCTGGCGTTCGGCATCGGCACCAGCGAGGTCGAGCACGTGCTCGCGACGCAGACCCTGCCGCAGTACCGCCCGAAGCAGATGTCGGTCACCGTCGAGGGGGAGCTCGCTCCGGGGGTGTCGGCCAAGGACGTCATCCTGGCCGTCATCGCCCAGATCGGCACCAACGGTGCCGCCGGGCACGTCATCGAGTACCGCGGCAGCGCCATCGAGGCGCTGTCGATGGAGGCCCGGATGACCATCTGCAACATGTCGATCGAGGCCGGTGCCAAGGCGGGGTTGATCGCGCCCGACCAGACCACCTTCGACTTCCTGAAGGGCCGCCCGCACGCCCCGCAGGGCGCGGACTGGGACGCCGCCGTCGAGCACTGGCGCACGCTGCGCACCGACGACGGCGCGGTGTTCGACCGCGAGGTGACGCTGGACGCCTCGACGCTGACGCCGTTCGTCACCTGGGGCACCAACCCCGGCCAGGGCCTGCCGATCGACGGCGTGGTGCCCGACCCGGCCCAGTTCGACGACGACGGCGAGCGGCGGGCCGCCGAGCAGGCGCTGGCCTACATGGGGCTGACCCCGGGCACCCCGCTGCGCGAGATCAAGGTCGACACCGTCTTCCTCGGCTCCTGCACCAACGGCCGGATCGAGGACCTGCGCACCGCCGCGACCTTCCTCGAGGGCAAGAAGATCGACGCGGACACCCGCATGCTGGTCGTCCCCGGCTCGGTCGGTGTGAAGCTGCAGGCGGAGGCCGAGGGCCTGGACAAGGTCTTCGTGGAGGCCGGCGCCGAGTGGCGGGGCGCCGGGTGCTCGATGTGCCTGGGCATGAACCCCGACCAGCTCAAGCCCGGCGAGCGGTCGGCCTCGACGAGCAACCGCAACTTCCAGGGCCGTCAGGGCAAGGGCGGGCGCACTCACCTGGTCTCGCCGTCGGTCGCTGCCGCCACGGCGCTCACCGGCCGCCTCACCGCCCCCGCCGACCTGATCGGAGCCTGAGCCATGGACGCCTTCACCACTCACACCGGTACCGCCGCGCCGCTGCGCCGCAGCGCCGTCGACACCGACCAGATCATCCCGGCCGAGTACCTCAAGCGGATCACCCGCACCGGTTTCGAGGACGGGCTGTTCATCGCCTGGCGGACCAACGAGCCGGACTTCGTGCTCAACAAGCCCGAGTACGCCGACGCCTCGATCCTGGTGGCCGGCCCCGACTTCGGCACCGGCTCCTCCCGTGAGCACGCCAACTGGGCGCTGCTCGACGGCGGTTTCCGCGTCGTCATCAGCTCCCGGTTCGCCGACATCTTCCGCAACAACTCGACCAAGTCCGGGCTGCTGACCGTCGTGCTGCCGCAGGCCGATGTCGAGGCGCTGTGGACCGCGATCGAGGCCGACCCGGCGACGCCGGTGACGGTCGACCTGCAGGCCAAGCAGGTGACCTACGGCGACGTGGCGGTGCCGTTCGAGATCGACGACTACACCCGGTGGCGGCTGCTCGAGGGGCTCGACGACGTCGGCCTCACCGAGCGGCACCTCGACGACGTCGAGGCCTACGAGGCGGCGCGCCCGGCCTGGCTCCCGGCGGCGCTGCCCGCGCGCTGAGGCAGCGGGGCGTCCGGGTCGGGCCCGAAGTCGCGGTAGTAGTCGGCGACCAGCGCGCCCGGCCGGCCGCCGAGGGCCCAGACGCTGCCCTTGGCGGCCGGCGGGAGCAGGCCGCGGACGCCGTGGCCGTGCACCCCGAGGGCCTGCAGCACCGAGGGGATCACCCCGCCCTGGCTGCACAGCACCGTCGCCCCCGGGCGCTCCAGGAGCTCCGCCACGAGCGCCATCCCCGCCTGCGGGTCGTCGGCGAAGTTCTCCTCGCCCATCCGGGGTGACGGGCGCACGTCCACGGCCAGCCGCTCGGCCAGCGGCTCCACCGTCTGCGTGCAGCGCACCTTCGGGGTGCTGAGCACGTCGTCCGGGGCGAACCACGCCAGCGCGTCGGCCAACTGCTCGGCCTGCCGCCGGCCCTTGTCGTCCAGCGGCCGCAGCTCATCCGGGCCGTCGAACTCCTGCTTGCTGCCGGCCCTGCCGTGGCGGACCAGCAGCAGGCCGACCTCGCGCGGCACGTCGGTGCGGGCGGCGTCGGTGATCACCAGCCGGTCGTGCTCGTGGGTGACCAGTGCGCTCGCGTCGTCGGGGGAGAGCCAGCGGAGCTCGTCCACCTCGTCGTTGGCGGCGAAGGCCCCCCCCACGCAGCGCATGAGCCAGTAGTCCACGTGCTTGGGGACGCCGTCGACCGCGTACTGCGTCGTCGGCCCGCGGCGTCCGGCGACTATGCGGAGCCCGGTCTCCTCGACCACCTCGCGGCACGCGGCGGCCAGGGCGTGCTCCCCGGCGTCGAGCTTCCCCTTCGGCAGCGACCAGTCGTCGTAGCGGGGCCGGTGGACCACGGCGATCTCGATGCCGTCGTCCCCGGCCGGCCGCCACACCACGCCGCCGGCGGCCGCGATCGGCCGCGGCTCAGCCGGCGAGCTCATGGATCCGGTGCATCAGCTCAGCCTGGTAGTCCCGGCCCTCCAGCCGGTCCCACTGCCCGTCGCTGCGCAGCTCCCAGGAGCGCACACCGGGGGCCATGGCCGGGCTGAGGGACTCCTCCAGCTGGGCGCGGGCCGATTCGTCGCAGACCCGCAGCAGCACCTCCACCCGGCGGTCGAGGTTGCGGTGCATGAGGTCCGCGCTGCCGATCCACCACTCCGGCTCCCCACCGTTGAGGAAGGAGATCACCCGGGAGTGCTCGAGGAACCGGCCGACGATCGAGCGCACCCGGATCGTCTCCGACAGACCGGGGACGCCGGGCCGCAGGGCGCAGATGCCACGCACGAACAGCTCCACCGGCACCCCGGCCTGCGACGCCTCGTAGAGCGCGTCGATGATGCGCTCGTCCACGATCGAGTTCGCCTTGATCCGGATGCCGGAGGCGCGCCCCTCGCCGGCGTGCCGGGCCTCGCGGCGGATCTTCTCGACCAGGCCGTTGCGGATGCTGTGCGGCGCCACCATGAGCGTGCGGTAGTTGGTCTGCCGCGAGTACCCGGTGAGCACGTTGAACAGGTCGGTGAGGTCCGCGCCGACCCGGGGATCGGCGGTGAGGATGCCCAGGTCCTCGTAGATCCGCGCCGTCTTCGGGTTGTAGTTGCCGGTGCCGATGTGGCAGTACCGCCGGATCACGCCCTGCTCGCGGCGGACCACCAGCGCCGTCTTGCAGTGGGTCTTCAGGCCCACCAGCCCGTAGACGACGTGGCAGCCGGCCCGCTCCAGCGAGCGGGCCCAGCTGATGTTGGCCTCCTCGTCGAACCGGGCCTTGATCTCGACGAGGACCACGACCTGCTTGCCGGCCTCGGCGGCGTCGATCAGCGCGTTGACGATCGGGGAGTCGCCGGAGGTGCGGTACAGCGTCTGCTTGATGGCCAGCACGTCCGGGTCGGCGGCGGCCTGCTCGATGAACCGCTGCACGCTCGTGGCGAACGAGTGGTACGGGTGGTGGACCAGCACGTCGCCCTCGCGGAGGGTGGCGAAGACGCTCTTGGGCGTCTCCCCCTCGGACAGCCGCGGATGGGTGGCCGGCACGAACGGCTCGTCCTTGAGCTCCGGCCGGTCCAGGTCGTAGAGCGCCATGAGCGAGGCGAGGTCGAGCAGCCCGGGCACGTGGACGACGTCGGCGGGGGAGACCTCGAGCTCGGAGATGAGCACGTCGAGGATCCGCGGATCCATCGGCTCGGCGACCTCCAGGCGCACCGCGGGCCCGAACCGGCGCCGGGCGAGCTCCCGCTCCAGCGCCTGCAGCAGGTCCTCGTCGCGGTCCTCCTCGACCTCCACGTCGGCGTTGCGGGTGACGCGGAAGAAGTGGTGGTCGAGCACGTCGAGGCCCGGGAAGAGCTGGGGCAGGTGCGCGGCGATGAGGTCCTCGAGCGGCAGGAAGACCACCGTGTCGTCCCGCGTGGCGACCGGCACGAACCGCGGCACGTTGTTGGGCACCTTGAGCCGGGCGAAGCGGGGCGCGTTGGTGTCCGGGTCGTGCACCGAGACCGCGAGGTTCAGCGACAGGCCGCTGATGTAGGGGAACGGGTGCGCCGGGTCGACGGCGAGCGGGGTGAGCACCGGGAACACCTGGTCGCGGAAGTAGTCCCGGAGCCGGCGCATCGCCTCGTCCTCCAGGTCCTCCCAGTGGACGATCCGGATGCCGGTCTCCTCCAGCCGCGGCAGCACGTCCTTGTTGAAGACGTCGGAGTGCCGCTGCACCAGCTCCCGCGTGCGGGCGGTCACCCGCTCCAGCTGCTCGCGGATGGTCAGCCCGTCGGGGGAGCGGACGGTGAGCCCGGTGCTCTGCCGGCGCTTCAGCCCGGCGATGCGCACCATGTAGAACTCGTCGAGGTTGCTGGCGAAGATGGCGAGGAACTTGACGCGCTCCAGCAGCGGGAGCGAGTCGTCCTCCGCGAGCTCGAGCACGCGGGAGTTGAAGTCGAGCCAGGACAGCTCTCTGTTCAGGTACCGGTCGGCGGGCAGGGCAGTGGTCCGGGGCGCGCTCTCGGAAGGCACGGGCTCATCGTGCCGTACCCAGCCGGTCGGTGAGACCCGGTGACCTCCGGAGCAGCTCCGTCGTGCGCGGGCCGGCCCCGAGGGCGAGGGCCGCGCGGAGGTCGTCCGCGGTGTCGACGTCGCGCAGCAGACCGGGCCAGGAGCCACGCAGGAGCACCGCGCCGTCCACCCGGTGGGCGTCGGCCGAGCCGCGGCCGAACCGGGGGCGCAGCGGCACCCCGACGGCGGTCAGCAGGGTGGTGCCGGTGCCCTGCGCGTCGGCGACGAAGCAGCGCGGCGCCGCCTCCGCCGCGGTCAGCGCGGCGGCCAGCTCGGCGGGCCGCAGGGCGGGCAGGTCGGAGGAGAGCGCGGCCACCCGCTCGCCGCCGGCGCGCCGGGCCCCGTGCTCGAGCGCCGGGTTCAGCCCCCGGTCCGGTTCGTCGGGCACGGTGCCGGCCCCCAGGCCGCGCACCAACTCGGCGGCCTCCGGCTCGTCGGTGACGACGACGACCGACCCCACCCGGGGGCAGTCCAGGGCCGCCGCCACCGTGTCGGCCAGGAGCGCCAGGACCAGCGCTCCGTGGTCGCCGCCGGGCTCGTCGGTGAGCGGCCGCAGCCGGGTCTTGGCCACGGCGAGCCGCTTTGCCGGGACCACGACCGACCAGCTGGACACGGCCACAATGTGAGCACACGGCACCCGCGCGGGCCGGAGGCCGGGACCCGGTGGGCCGCGGGCGAGGGCGCGGGTCGATCATGGGCTGGCTCACACGGAGGGAGGCGCGGCGGTGACGGACGAGACGTCCTCGCGCGGAGCGGGCGCCGGCGGGTCGACCGCGGTCGGGGCCCACCGGGGCGGCTGGCCGGGCAGGTGGGCGACCCGGGGCCGCATCCCGCCGGCCCTGTGGCTGTGCATCGTGGTGATCTACCCGGTCGTGTCCGTGCTGTTCCGGCTGCGCTACCGGCACGCTGACCGCATCCCGGCGCGCGGGCCGGTGCTGCTGGTCGTCAACCACGTGTCCGTGCTGGATCCGCTCGCCTGCGCGCGCCTGGTCTTCGACGTCGGCCGGATCCCGCACTTCCTGGCCAAGGAGGCGGTGTTCAAGGGGCCGGCCGGCATGATCCTGCGGGCGGCCGGTCAGATCCCGGTGACCCGGTACTCCAGCGCCGCGCGCGGATCGCTGGACGCCGCCCATGCCGACCTGCAGGCGGGCAACCTCGTCGTGGTCTACCCCGAGGGGTCGGTCACCCGCGATCCGGACTGGTGGCCCATGCAGGCCCGCACGGGGGCGGCGCACCTGGCGCTGACCAGTGACGCCGTCGTCGTCCCGGTGGCGCAGTGGGGGCCGCAGCGGGTGCACGACTACCACTCGAAGAAGCTGCACCTGCGGCTCCGCACGCCCGCCGACTACCTCGTCGGCGAGCCGATCGACCTCGCCGCCCTCCGGGCCGAGGTGCGCGCGGGCCGTCCGTTGACCGCCGACCTGCTCCGGGAGACGACCGATCTGATGATGTCGAGGGTGCGCGACCAGCTGGCCGAGCTGCGGGGCGAGCGCCCCCCGCTCACCGTCCACCCGGGCCCGGGGGGCCGGCGTCCCGAGGGCCGCACGGGGAGCGCGGCATGACCCGCGCGGCGGTGCTCGGCGCCGGCTCCTGGGGCACGACGTTTGCCAAGGTGCTCGCCGACGCCGGTTGCGAGGTCGTGCTGCACGCGCGGCGCCCGGAGCTGGCCAAGGCCATCACCGACGACCGGGAGAACGCCGACTACCTCCCGGGGGTGCGGCTGCCGGAGCTGCTGCGGGCCACCGCCGACCCGGCCGAGGCGTTGCTCGACGCCGACGTCGTGGTGCTGGCCGTGCCCTCGCAGTCGCTGCGGGGCAACCTCGGGGCCTGGCGGGAGCTGCTGCCGCCGGACGCGACCCTGCTGTCGCTGATGAAGGGCATCGAGCTCGGCAGCACCAAGCGCATGAGCGAGGTCATCTGCGAGATCACCGGGGCCGGCCAGGGGCGGGTGGCCGCGCTCTCCGGCCCCAACCTGGCCCGGGAGATCGCCGAGGAGCAGCCCGCCGCCACGGTGATCGCCTGCTCCGACCCCGACCGGGCGGCGGTGCTCCAGGCGGCGTGCCACACCCCCTACTTCCGGCCGTACACCAACCCCGACGTGGTCGGCTGCGAGCTCGGCGGGGCCGTGAAGAACGTCATCGCCCTGGCCTGCGGCATCGCCGAGGGGCTGGGCTTCGGGGACAACACCCGCGCCTCGCTGATCACCCGCGGCCTCGCCGAGACCGCCCGCCTGGGGCTGTCGCTGGGCGCCGAGCTGACCACGTTCGCCGGCCTGGCCGGGCTGGGCGACCTGGTGGCCACCTGCAGCTCGCCGCTGTCGCGCAACCGCACCTTCGGCGAGAAGCTCGGCCGCGGCATGAGCGTCGAGGAGGTGCAGCAGAGCACCCGGCAGACCGCCGAGGGCGTGAAGAGCTGCCGCTCGGTGCTCGACCTCGCCCGGGCGCACGGGATCGACGTGCCGATCACCGAGGCGGTCGTGCGGGTGTGCCACGAGGGGGCGTCGCCCGGCCGGATCGTGCGGGAGATCATGTCGCGGGAGGCGAAGCCGGAGTGAGCGGACGGGGTGCAGTGAGCGGGGAGGGCGGCTACGGGGACGGCACCCGGTCGGTGCGCGCGGGGGAGGACCCGGCCGTGCCGGGCGCACCGCTGCGCCCCTCGCCGGTGTTCGCCGCGCCCTTCCACCTCGGGGACCTCCCGCCCCGGGCGGGCGGGGTCGACGCCTACGCGCGCACCGAGCACCCCACGTTCCGGCACTTCGAGGACGCCGTCGGCGAGCTCGACGGCGGGCGCTGCCTGTCCTTCGCCACCGGCATGGCGGCGCTGACCGCCGCCGTCCTGGCGTGCGCCCGCAGCGGCGACCGGATCGTCCTGCCCTCGGACGGCTACTACACGACCCGGCTGCTCGCGGCCGAGGAACTGGCACGCTTCGGCATCGAGGTGCAGTACGTGCCGACGCCGGAGATCGGCCGGGTCGCCGCCGACGGCGGCCTCGCCGGCGCCCGGATGGTGCTGCTGGAGACCCCGAGCAACCCGCAGCTCGACGTCTGCGACATCGCCGCCGTCGCCGGGGCCGCGCACGCGGCCGGTACGCTGGTCGCGGTCGACAACACCACCGCCACGCCGCTGGGCCAGCGGCCCCTGGCGCTCGGCGCCGACCTCACCGTCGGCAGCGACACCAAGGCGCTCACCGGGCACAGCGACGTGCTGCTCGGGCACGTGACCGTCACCGACGACGACCTGTACGCGGCGGTCAAGGGCTTCCGCGACCGGACCGGCAGCACGCCGGGGCCGTTCGAGGCGTGGCTGGGCCACCGCTCGATGAGCACGCTGGACCTGCGGCTGGCCCGCCAGGCGGTGAACGCGGCGGCCGTCGCCGACCTGCTGGCCGGGCACCCCGCCGTCACGAACCTCCGCTGGCCCTGGCGCGCCGGTGATCCGTCGTTCGCCCTGGCCGCGCGCCAGATGCTGCGGCCCAACGGCGTGGTGTCCGCGGAGCTGCCCGACGAGGCCGCCGTCTCCCGGTTGCTCGGGGCCAGCCGGCTCTGGGCGGCGGCGACCAGCTTCGGCGGCGTGCACAGCACAATCGACCGGCGGGCGCAGTGGGGCGGGGACGCCGTGCCCGGGGGCTTCGTCCGGCTGTCCTGCGGCATCGAGGACACCGCGGACCTGGTCGCGGACCTATCCCGCGCGCTCGACGCCCTCGGCTGACGCCGGCCGGCGGCGGGAGCCGGCCACCGTGAGCCAGATGCTCACGCCGAAGTAGTAGGCGAGGTACACCACGCTCAGCGCGACGAGCAGCGGGTTCGGGTCGGGGTACTGGACGATCAGCACCGCGCACGCGGCCAGCCAGAACGTCGCGAGCCCCAGGTTCACGCCGCGCAGCAGCTTGGTGCGCGACGGGTAGACGTACTTCACCGGCACGAAGACCAGCACGGTGAGGACGGCGAGCGCGACGCCGACCCCGGTGGGGCCGACGTCGAGGATGATCGCGTAGAAGGCCACCACGTTCCAGTAGCTGGGGAAGCCGAGGAAGTAGTGGTCCTCGGTCTTCGCGTCCACCCGGCAGAACTGGTAGCACGAGGCGAGCAGCGGCAACGCGGCCAGGACCCAGCCGAGGGCGCCGCCGGGCAACCGGTCGGTCGTCCAGAGCAGCACGATCGGGGCGAAGACGTAGGTCAGGTAGTCGACGATGTCGTCCATCCGGGCGCCGTCGAACCAGGGGATCGTCTGCTTGACCCGGGCCTTGCGGGCGAGCATCCCGTCGGTGCCGTCGATGAACAGCGTCGCGAGGATCAGCCACAGGGCGGTCTCGACGGCGCCGTCGAAGGCCGCGAGGACGATGAGCAGGCCGAGCACCGAGCCGCTGGCGGTGTACAGGTGCACCGCCGCGCCGGCCAGCCGCAGCCGGCGGGAGTGCCCGGGCCCGTCGGTGGTGCGCGCCGTCCCGGGTGCGGTCTGGTGGGCTGGGTCGTCGTGCACGGCGACGAGGCTGCCACACCGCGGTGCGACCGGCGGCACGGCGCGTGGGCCACGTCGCGGCGGGGCCGGGAAACGGGCCTCGGTTAGGGTCCCCGCAATGAGCGGACAGCCGGGCAAGGTGCGTGTGGCGGTCGTCTTCGGAGGGCGCAGCGAGGAGCACGCGATCTCCTGCGTCTCGGCCGGCAGCGTGATGGCCGCGCTCGACCCCGACCGGTACGAGGTGGTGCCGGTCGGCATCGCGCGGGACGGCCGCTGGGTGCTGCCCGGCCCCGACCAGCGGCTCACGATCACCGACGGCGCGCTGCCCGAGGTCACCGGCGGCACGGCGGTCTCGCTGGTCGGCGACCCGGAGGCCCGCGGGCTGGCCGTCCTCGGGGCCGGCGACGGCATCGGGCGCGCGCTCACCGAGGTCGACGTGGTCTTCCCGGTGCTGCACGGGACCTTCGGCGAGGACGGCACGGTGCAGGGCCTGCTGGAGATGACCGGGCTGCCCTACGTCGGTTCCGGGGTCTTCGCCAGCGCCGCGTCCATGGACAAGGAGTTCACCAAGAAGCTCCTCGCCGCCGCGGGGCTGCCGCAGGGCGACCACGTCGTCCTGCGCGACGAGCACGGCGCCGTGTGCGCCGACCCCGCCGTCCTGGACGACGCGGCGCGCGAGCGGCTCGGTCTGCCGGTCTTCGTGAAGCCGGCCCGGGCCGGGTCCAGCATCGGCATCACCAAGGTCACCGACTGGGCGCAGTTCCCGGCCGCCGTCGCCGCGGCCGCCGCGGTCGACCCGAAGGTGATCGTGGAGGCCGCCGTCCCCGGCCGGGAGATCGAGTGCGGGGTGCTCGCCGCCCGCGGCACCGGGCTGCCCGAGGCCAGCCTGCCGGCCGAGATCCGGCTGCGGCCCGGCGTCGACTGGTACGACTTCGCGGCCAAGTACCTCGACGACGCCGCCGAGTTCGACATCCCGGCCGACCTCGACCCGGAGCGGGTCGCCGCCGTGCAGGACGCCGCCCGCCGGGCCTACCTGGCGCTGGACTGCCGGGGGCTGGCCCGCGTGGACTTCTTCCTCGGCACCGGTCCCGACGGCGCGGACCGGCTGGTCATCAACGAGGTCAACACGATGCCCGGGTTCACGCCGATCTCGATGTTCGCCCGCATGTGGGCGGCCACCGGGGTGGACTTCGCCGAGCTGGTGGACCGCCTGGTCAGCGGGGCGCTGGCCGGCGGCGCGCGGCCGGGCCGGTGACCCCGGGGCGGTCGGCCCCCGGCGGCGGGGCCGGCGCCCTCTCCCGGCTCGCCCTCCTGGTGGCCGTGGCGCTGCTTGCCGGGTGCGGGCGGGCGGTCGACGGCGTCGCGACGGCCGTACCGCCCACCGACCGTCCCGCCTCGGCGGCGGAGCTCGAGCAGCTGGTCGTCCGGGAGGTCCCCTCCGGGCTGCCGCGGCTGCCCGACCACGAGGTCGAGCCGCCGGCCGGGGCGAAGCGGCTGGAGGACGTCGCCGCCTACGCGCCCGATCCGGAGCGCGAGCTGGCGGTGCTGGAGGACTACGGCTACCGGTTCGGTTGGGAGCGCTTCTGGGGGCGGGAGTCCGGGCCGATCACCGGGGTGTTCGTCGACCAGTTCCGGCAACGCGCCGGCGCCGGCGCCTACGCCGAGGACCTGGCCCGCAACGACGCCGAGCTGTACGGCGGGATGCTGAGCGTGGATCCGCCCGAGCTGCCCGCCAACTGCCGGCTGCTCACCGTGGACACGCCCGTGCCGGAGGCCGGGCTGGTCGACCCCGCCGCCTTCGCGTGGTGCTGGCACGGCGTCTTCAGCGTGTCGGTGACGGCGGTGGCCGCGACGCCGGACGACGCGGTGCGGGAGGTCGGCGCCGTCCTCGCGGAGCAGCTGGCGCTCCTGCCGCCCGCGTGAGCGCTCCTGCGGGCTCAGGGGCCCGGCGTGGGCTCCCGGTACGGGAGCGCCTCGGCGAGCGGGACGGTGAGGGCGGTGACGGGGGCGCTGTCGACGTCGGCGGGCAGGCGTACCTCGACGTAGACCGGCCGGTCGACCGCCGTCCACACGGTGGTGCCGGGCCGGCTGGTGTCGACGTGCCACTGCACGCCGTTGATCTGGATGGCCGAGGCGCCGACGGTCCAGCCGGCGGGCCGGTCGACACCGCAGGTGAGCACCACGGGCGGCTCGCCCCAGGCGTAGACGAACGGGCTCTCGGACTGCACGCGGCGGGACGGCTGCCCGGCCAGCTCGAGCGGGAGGTTGCCCATGAGATCGGTGCAGGAGGCCTCGGCCTCCGGGGTGACCGGTGGGGTGGCCAGTTCCAGGACGGGGAGGTCCTCCGGGCGGACGGGGGCCGCGCCCTCGATGTCGGCGGGGGGCTCCGAGCCGGCCGAGGGGGTGCCGGCGCCCCGGTCGCCGAGCACGTTGACCAGGACGACGAGGACGATGACCACCGGGAGCGTGATCGCCGTGACCAGGATCGCGGCCCGGCGCAGCGGATCCACGGGGCGACCGCTCAGATGTTGACGACCGGGCAGGTCAGCGTCCGGGTGATGCCGTCGACCGACTGCACGCGGGCGACCACGAGGCGGCCCAGCTCGTCGACGGTGTCGGCCTCGGCGCGGACGATGACGTCGTACGGACCGGTGACGTCCTCGGCCTTGGTGACGCCGCTGATCTCGCTGATGGTCGAGGCGACCTGGGCGGCCTTTCCGACTTCGGTCTGGATGAGGATGTAGGCGTGGACCACGGGAGATCCTTCCTCCGGCAACAGTGCCGAGACGTCGTCCCCGCCGGGTGGCGGACTGGTCGGCAACCTACCGCAGTGACAGGAGTGCACCGATGAGTCGACCCCGCCCGCTGGTCCCGCGCGGCGATCCGGCCGACACCGTGCGGGTGGTCGGGGAGTTCGGCGTGATCGCCCGCGTGCTGGCCCGGTCCGGCACCGCGGTGGCCGCCGACGTCGGGCCCGGGGACGACGCGGCCCTGGTGCGCACGCCCGACCAGCGGGTCGTCGTCACCACCGACGTCCTGGTGGAGGGACGTCACTTCCGGCGGAACTGGTCGTCGGCCGAGGACGTGGGGCACAAGGCGGCCGCCGCCAACCTGGCCGACGTCGCGGCGATGGGCGCCCGGACGACCGCGCTGGTCGTCGGGCTCGCCTGCCCGGCGGACACGCCCACCAGCTGGCTGGAGGGGGTCGCGACGGGGCTCGCCGACGAGTGCGCCCCCCAGGGCGCCGCCGTCGTCGGCGGCGACACCGTGGCCGCCGCGCCGGACAGCGCCGCCGTCGTCCTGTCGGTCACCGCCCTCGGTGACCTGGGGGGGCGGGCCCCGGTGCTGCGCTCCGGCGCCCGGCCCGGCCACGTGGTGGCGCTCGCCGGCCGCCTCGGCTGGTCGGCGGCCGGCCTGGCGGTGCTGCGCCGCGGCTTCACCAGCCCGCTGGCCGTCGTGAACGCGCACCGCCGGCCTACCCCGCCCTACGCGGCCGGACCGGCGGCGGCGGAGGCTGGCGCCACCGCGATGTGCGACGTGAGCGATGGCCTGGTGGCCGACGCCGGGCACCTCGCGGAGGCCAGCGGCGTGGTGGTCGACCTGGACCGCGCCGCGCTGGTGCGGGCCTGCCTGGAGCCGGTCGGCCCGCTGCAGCAGGTGGGGTCGGCGCTGGGGGTGGACCCGCTGGCGTGGGTGCTCGGCGGCGGGGAGGACCACGCGCTGCTGGCGACGTTCCCGCGCAAGGTGCCGCTGCCGGAGGGGTGGACGGCGATCGGGGTGGTGCGGCAGGGGAAGCCGGGCCCGGGGGTCCGGGTGGACGGCGAGGCCGCGGCGGACGTGCTGCTGTCGGTGGGAGCGGAGAGCGCGGGGCATGTCCACTTCGGCTGAGCGGGTGCTGCGGGACGGGTCGGTCGCCCGCCTGCGTCCGGTGCCCTACGACGACCCGCTGGCGCAGGAGCTCGTCGAGGCGGTCCAGCAGGAGTACGTGGTGCGCTACGGCGGCCGGGACGCGGCCGCCGTCGACCCGGCGGAGTTCCTGCCGCCGGCCGGGCTCTTCCTCGTCGCGGAGGTGGCCGGGGCGGCCGCGGGCTGCGGTGCCTGGCGGGTCTACCCGCCGGGGGGCGTGGAGATCAAGCGGGTGTACGTGGCGCCGGCGTTCCGCCGGCGCGGGCTCGCGCAGGTGCTCATGGCGGAGCTGGAGTCCACCGCGGCGCTGGCCGGCCACCGGTCGGTGGTGCTGAACACCGGGCAGAAGCAGCCGGAGGCGGTCGCGCTCTACCGGGAGCTCGGGTACGTCCCCGTTCCCGGGTACGGGGTCTACGCCTGCGCGCCCGACGCGGTGTTCCTCGGCAAGGACCTGTCCGCCCTGGTCGACGAGGAGGAGACGACGTGGGCGTCGTGACGATCTCGGCCCCGTACGGTGCCGCGGGCGCGGAGGTGGCCCCGGCGGTCGCCGAGCGGCTGGGCCTCCCGTTCCACGACCGGGCCATCCCGGCGCAGGTGGCCGGCCGGCTCGGCGTCCCGGTGGAGGAGGCCGAGGCCAACGACGAGACCGTGGTCCGCGGGCTGTGGCGGCTGGTGGCCTCGCTGGGGACCATGCCCGACCCGGTGGGCGCGGTGGTGCCGGGATCACCGCTGCCCGACGCCCGGGCCTACCGGGAGCAGACCGAGCGCGTCCTGGCCGAGATCGCGGCGGGCGGCGGTGGGGTGGTGCTCGGCCGGGCCGGGGCGATGGTGCTGCGGGACCGGACGGACGCCCTGCACGTCCGCTTGGACGGTCCGCCGGACCGGCGGCTGGCCGCCGCGGTGGCGCGGTCGGGCCGGCCCCGCGACGAGGTGGCGCGCGAGATGGCGGCGAACGACCGGGCCCGGGAGGCGTACGTGCGGCACTTCTACCGCTGCGACCCCGCCGCGGCCGGCAACTACCACGTGGTCGTGGACACCACCGCCCTGCCGCTGGACACGGTCGTGGACATCGTGGTGACCGCGGCGAGGGGACGCGGGCTCGGCCGGTGACGCCCGCGCCGCGGCCTGCGCCGGCGTCCGGGCACACGAAGAACCCCGGAGGTCGCTGTGACCTCCGGGGTTCTTCCGGTGCTCGGGTGAGGGCTGTGCCCTCGGTTCAGCCGCGGGCGACCTTGCCGGCGCGAATGCACGAGGTGCACGCGTTGATCCGGCGACGGTTACCGGGGGCGATCAGCGCCCGCACGGACTGGATGTTCGGGTTCCAACGGCGCGGCGTGCGGCGGTGCGAGTGCGACACCGACATACCGAAACCGGGCCCCTTGCCACACACATCGCACACGGCAGCCACGGTGGATCACTCCCAGAAAGAATCGTTCACAGACGGCGGGGCAAGGCAGCACCCGCATCAAGACCGTCCAACACTCTAACCGCTCCTCGGCCCGGACGTCGCGGCGCCCTCCGGGCGGCGTCCCCGGGAGGTGGCGGCGCGCGCGACGGGCGGCCCTGTCGGTACGGGTGGGTAGCCTCCACCCGTGCTGCCGGCGCTGGATGACGCCGCGGTCGGTCAGTGGTGCCGGGCCGCGGTCGAGGCGCTGTCCGACTTCCGGGGCCGGCTCGACGACCTGAACGTCTTCCCCGTGCCGGACGGCGACACCGGCACCAACCTCCTGCACACCGCCGAGGGCGCCCGCGCCGCGCTCGACTCGGCCGGGAACGGCGAGTCCGCGTGGGCCGTCGTGGCCCGGGGCGCCGTCCTCGCCGCCCGCGGCAACTCCGGCACGATCCTGGCCCAGCTCCTGCGCGGGCTGGCCGACCAGCTGGCCGACCAGCCCGCCGCCGACGGGCCCGCCTTCGCCGGTGCGCTGCGGAAGGCCGCCGAGAGCGCCTACACCGCCGTCGCCGACCCGGAGGAGGGCACCTTCCTCACCGTCGCCCGGGCGAGCGGGGAGGCCGCGGTCGCGGCGGTCGACGCGGGCCGCACCGAGCTGGCCGCCGTCGTGCAGGCCGCCGCCGACGGCGCCCACGTCGCCCTGGAGCGCACCCCCGGTCAGCTGGCCGTCCTCCGCGAGGCCGGCGTCGTCGACGCCGGTGGCGCCGGGCTGTCCCTGGTCCTCGACGCCCTCGTGCGCACCGTCACCGGCGTCCAGCCGGTCCGCCCGGCCCTGGACGCGCCCGACCGGCACCGCCGCCGGCACGGTTCCGAGCACGCCCCGCACCAGCCGCCGCCCGGCCCCGGCAGCGAGGTCCAGTACCTGCTGGCCGACGCCGACGAGACCTCCGTCGCCCGGCTGCACGAGCGGCTGGCGGAGCTGGGCGACAGCCTCGTCGTCGTCGGCGTCGACACCCCGACCGGCCGCGAGTGGAACGTGCACGTCCACGTCTCCGACGTCGGCGCCGCCATCGAGGCCGGCATCGAGGCCGGCCGCCCGCACCGCATCTCGGTCACCCCGCTCGCGCCGGTGCCCCCGGCCGCGCCGGTGCCCGGCCGCCGCTCGGTGGTCGCGGCCGTGCACAGCGAGGGCCTCGCCGAGCTCTTCCGGGCGGAGGGGGTCGGCGTCGTCGTCTGCGACGCCGACGGCGTGACCGAGGACGACCTGTTCGACGAGATCGTCGCCTCCGGCGGGGAGGAGGTCGTCGTCCTCCCGAACGACGCCGGGCTGCTGCCGGTCGCCTCCCGTGCGGCCACCCGGGCGCGCGAGGCCGGCGGCCGCGAGATCGGCGTGGTCCCCACCCGCTCGCCGGTGCAGGGGCTGGCCGCCGTGGCCGTCGCCGACCGCGAGCGGCGCTTCGGCGACGACGTCATCGCCATGGCCGAGGCCGCCGCGGCCACCCGCTGGGCCGAGCTGACCGTCGCCGACCAGGAGGCGCTCACCTCCGCCGGCCGCTGCCGCCCCGGCGACGTGCTCGGCTCCGCGGAGGGCGACGTCGTCGTCATCGGGGCGGAGCTCGACGCCGTCGCCTGCGACCTGCTGGACCGGCTGCTCTCCGCCGGCGGGGAGATGGCCACCCTGGTCGTCGGCCCCGACGAGGCGCTCGGCGACGTCGTGTGCCGCCACCTGTCGACGGCCCACCCCACCATCGAGGTGGTCCGCTACGGCGGCGGCCCGAGCTCGATCCCGCTGCAGATCGGGGTGGAGTGACCGTGGCGGTGACGCTGGAGACGCCGCTGGCGAAGGTGCTCGGCCCGAAGACCGCCACCGGCATGGCCGAGCAGCTGGGCCTGCACACGGTCCGCCACCTGCTGCGCCACTACCCCCGCCGCTACGCCAGGCGCGGGGAGATGGCCCGGCTGGACGACCTGCAGCCGGGCGACCGGGTCACGGTGCTGGCCCAGGTGAGGACCGTGAGCACCCGGCCGATGCGGCAGCGCCGCGGCATGATCACCGAGGTAACCGTCGGCGACGGCGCCAGCACGATGAAGCTCGTCTTCTTCAGCCACAAGCACGCCCGCCTGGCCCCGGGGGTCTGGGGCATGTTCGCCGGGACCGTCGGCACCTACCAGGGCAAGCTGCAGTTCACCCACCCCGACATGCAGTTGCTCAGCGGCGACGATGACGATGACGACTGGGCGCGCGAGCTGGTGCCCATCTACCCGGCCAGCAAGGACGTCTCGAGCTGGGTCATCCAGAAGTCGGTGAAGCTGCTGCTGGGCGGCGCCGGCAACCTCGCCGACCTCGTCACCGATCCGCTGCCCGAGGAGATCCGCACCCGGCACGGCCTGCTCTCCCTGCCCGCCGCCCTGCTCGACATCCACCGGCCCACCAGCAGCCAGGACGTCGAGCGGGCCGAGCGCCGGCTGAAGTGGGACGAGGCGCTCACCCTCCAGCTCACGCTGGCCGCCCGCCGCCGGGCCGCCGCGCTCGAGCCCGGCACCGCCCGCCCCCGGCGGGCCGGCGGCCTGCTCGACGCCGTCGACGCCGCCCTGCCCTTCGACCTCACCGACGGCCAGCGCGCCGTGGGGGAGGAGCTGGCCGCCGAGCTGAACCGGGACCAGCCGATGCACCGGCTGCTGCAGGGCGAGGTCGGCTCGGGGAAGACCGTCGTCGCGCTGCGGGCCATGGCACAGGTCGTCGACGCCGGGGGGCAGGCCGCGCTGCTGGCCCCCACCGAGGTGCTCGCCGCCCAGCACGCCCGCGGCATCCGTGCGCTGCTCGGTCCGCTGGGCCGCGCCGGCGAGCTCGACGGCGACCCCGCCGGCACCCGGGTCACCCTCCTCACCGGCTCGCTCAAGGCCGGCCCCCGCCGCCAGGCCCGCGCCGAGGTGGCCGAGGGCCGGGCGGGCATCGTCATCGGCACGCACGCCCTGCTGCAGGAGGGCGTGGACTTCGCCGACCTGGGCCTGGTCGTCGTCGACGAGCAGCACCGCTTCGGCGTGGAGCAGCGCGACGCGCTGCGGGCCAAGGGCAGCCGGCCCCCGCACGTGCTGGTCATGACCGCCACCCCGATCCCGCGCACCGTGGCGATGACCGTCTACGGCGACCTGGAGATCTCCACCCTCCGGCAGCTGCCCAGCGGCCGCGGGGGCGTCGCCAGCTCCGTCGTCCCGGTCGTCGAGAAGCCCGGCTGGATCGACCGGGCCTGGGAGCGGCTGCGCGAGGAGGTCGCCGCCGGCCGGCAGGCCTACGTGGTCTGCCCGCGCATCGGCGACGTCACCGGCCCCGACGACGAGCCCGAGGACGCCGACGGCGCACCCGCCGACGAGGGGGGCCGCAGCGACCGCCGGCCCCCGCTGGCCGTGCTGGACGTCGCCGAGGCGCTGCGCAGCGGGCCGCTGGCCGGGCTGCGGCTCGACGTCCTGCACGGCCGGATGACGCCCGAGGAGAAGGACGGCGTCATGCGGGCCTTCGCCGCCGGCGAGACCGACGTGCTGGTCGCCACCACCGTCGTCGAGGTGGGGGTCGACGTCCCCAACGCCACGGTGATGGTGGTCATGGACGCCGACCGGTTCGGCGTCAGCCAGCTGCACCAGCTGCGCGGCCGTGTGGCCCGGGGCAGCCACGCCGGCCTCTGCCTGCTGGTCACCGACGCCCCGTCGTCGTCGCCGACCGGGCAGCGGCTGGCGGCCGTCGCCTCCACGTCCGACGGCTTCGAGCTGGCCCGGTTGGACCTGGAGACCCGCCGCGAGGGCGACGTCCTCGGCGCGGCGCAGTCCGGCCGGCGGTCGGGCATCAAGCTGCTCTCCCTGCTGGAGGACGAGGAGCTGATCGCCGAGGCGCGGACCGAGGCCACCGCGCTGCTGGCCACCGAGCGCGGGCTCGCCGACCACCCCGGCCTCGCCGCCGAGGTCGCCGCCCTGGCCAGCGACGAGCGGGCCGAGTGGCTGGAGAAGGCGTGACCGGGCCGGCGGTGCGGGTGTGACACGGCTCATCGCCGGACTGGCCGGCGGACGCCGGCTCCAGGTCCCCCCGGCCGGGGTCCGGCCGACCGGCGACAAGGCCCGCGGCGCGCTGTTCAACTCGCTCGGCTCGCTGGTCGACCTCGACGGCGCCGCGGTGCTCGACCTGTACGCCGGGTCGGGCGCGCTCGGCCTGGAGGCGCTCTCCCGCGGGGCCGCGACCGCGGTGTTCGTGGAGTCCGGCGCGAAGGTGCTGCCCGTGCTGCGCGCGAACCTCGCCGCCGTGGGCCTCCCGGGCGGCCGGGTCGTCGCCGGCTCGGTGCCCGCCGTGGTGGCCGGCCGGGCCCCGCAGGCGTTCGACGTCGTGCTCGCCGATCCGCCCTACGCCGTCCCCGCCGAGGAGGTGCACGGCGTGCTGCGGGCCCTCGTCGCGGGGGAGTGGCTGGCCCCCGGCGGCGTCGTCGTGGTCGAGCGGTCCAGCCGCGAACGGGGGTGGGAATGGCCGACACCCCTGGAAGGTCTGCGCGAACGGCGGTACGGCGAGGCCGTGCTCCGGTACGGTCGGCATCCGTGAGACGCGCCGTCTGCCCAGGTTCCTTCGACCCGGTCACCAACGGGCACGTCGACGTCATCTCCCGGGCCGCCGGGCTGTACGACGAGCTGGTCGTCGCCGTGCTGGTCAACCCGGGCAAGGCCGGGCTCTTTCCCGTCGAGGAGCGCATGGAGCTCCTGCGGGAGTCCGTGGCCGATCTCCCCAACGTGACCGTCGACAGCTTCCAGGGGCTGCTGGTCGACTACTGCCGGGACCACGACATCCCGGTGATCGTCAAGGGCCTGCGCGCGGTCAGCGACTTCGAGTACGAGCTGCAGATGGCGCAGATGAACCGCGAGCTGGCCGCCGTCGAGACCCTGTTCGTGCCCACCGCCCCGCAGGTCGGCCATCTGTCCTCCAGCCTGGTCAAGCAGATCGCCGGCTTCGGGGGGGACGTCTCCCGGCTGGTGCCCAAGGCGGTCCACGACCGGCTGGCCGAGCACGCGCGGCGGGGCGACAGGTGACCCGGCCGCCGCGCAGCGGGCCACCCCGCGGCGCCACGACCGAGGTCGTGTACCGGCTGTACGAGACCGTCGACGAGCTGACGACGGTCATCGAGAACGCCCGCAGCGTGCCGATGTCCAGCTCCTGCATGGTGCCGCGCGACCACGTGCTGGACCTGCTCGACGACCTGCGGGAGTCGCTGCCCGAGGACGTGCAGGCCGCCGGCGCCATCGTCGAGCAGCGCACCGAGATCCTGCAGCAGGCCCAGGCCGAGGCCGAGCGGCTCACCGGCCGCACCCGCGCCGACAGCGAGCAGCTGCTCACCCAGGCCCGCCGCCAGCGCGACGAGATCGTCGGCACCGCCCGGCGGCAGCGCGACGAGCTGCTCGCCGCGGCCCAGGCCGACGCCGAGCAGATCCTGCTGGAGGCCGAGGCCGAGGCCGAGGCGTTGATCGACGAGGGCCGGCAGCACCGCGCGGCGCTGATCGCCGAGGGGCAGGCCGAGCACGAGCGGCTGATCACCGAGACCGAGGTCTACCGCACCGCCGTCGCCCGCGCCGACGAGCTCGGTGAGCAGTCGCACGCCGAGGCCGCCCAGATGCGGGCCGAGGTCGACGAGTACGTCGACACCCGGCTGGCCGAGTTCGGCGGGACGCTGGAGCGGATGCTGCGCTCGGTGGACAAGGCGCGCACGACCCTGCGGGAGCCCTGAGACCTTCCGCACGGTCGGTGCCCCCGGGGATCGGGTAGTCTCGATCCCTGGTCCGACTCCCGTGGTCTCCGCCCGGGCCGGCCACCCTCCCCGCTCCCGACCGCGAGTACTGACATGCCTGCTGCTTCGCCGAACCGCTCCGGCGCCGCTCCTCACGAGGACCGGCGTCCCTCCGCCAACCCATGGAAGGTCGACCTCCGGGAGCTGGGCCGGCGGGCGGGGTCCATGCAGGAGCTGGACCGCACCGCGCCGGCCCCCGGCGACTGGCGGGTCGAGCTGCTCGGCGTGCCCGAGGCCGCCGACGTCCACCTGCACCTGCGGCTGGAGTCGGTCATGGAGGGCGTGCTGGTCACCGGCGAGTTCTCGGTCCCGGTCGCCGGCTCCTGCGCGCGCTGCCTCGAGCCGATCGAGGACGTGCTCCGCCTCGACGTCCAGGAGCTGTACGCCTACTCGGGCAGCACCACCGAGGCGACGAGCGAGGAGGACGAGGTCCGCCGGATCGAGGGCGACTTCCTCGACCTGGAGCCGCTCGCCCGCGACGTCGTCGTCCTGAGCCTCCCGCTGGCGCCGGTCTGCACCGAGGACTGCGCCGGCCTGTGCGTCGACTGCGGTCAGCGCCTGGACGACCTCCCCGCCGATCACTCGCACGAGGTCGTCGACGCCCGCTGGGCGGGCCTCGCGGCGAAGTTCGGCACCACTGCTTCCTCGCCGGGCACCCCCGGCGGATCCACCACCCCAGAGGAGAACTGATCGTGGCCGTTCCGAAGCGGAAGATGTCGCGCGCCAACACCCGCATGCGCCGGTCGCAGTGGAAGGCCACCGCGCCGACCCTGTCGCCGTGCCCGAACCGTGCCTGCGGCGAGCTCAAGCCCCCGCACCAGGCGTGCCCGACCTGCGGCCAGTACGACGGTCGCCAGGTCCTCTCGGTCTGATCCACCGGACGTGACCGCCGTGGGGACGACGGCCGCCGAGCACCCCTCCGAGGGTGCCGCCGACGGCCGTTCCCCGGTGGCCGCCCCCGGTGGCGAGGAGCACGCGGAGCGGGCCGCCGCCTGGCTGACCGACGCCCTGGGCGTCGAGCTGCCCGACGGGCTGCTGTCCCTGGTGCTCACCCACCGGTCGTTCGCGTACGAGAACGGCGGCCTGCCGACCAACGAGCGCCTGGAGTTCCTGGGCGACTCGGTGCTCGGCCTGGTCGTCACCGACGAGCTCTACCGCAGCCAGCCGGACCTCCCCGAGGGGCAGCTGGCCAAGCTGCGTGCCTCGGTGGTCAACATGACCTCGCTGGCCAAGGTCGCCCGCCGGCTCGGCGACGGCGGGCTCGGCCCGCACCTGCTGCTCGGCCGCGGCGAGGAGACCACCGGCGGCCGGGAGAAGGACTCGATCCTCGCCGACGCCCTCGAGGCGCTCATCGGTGCGATCCACCTCGGCTGCGGGCTGGAGACGGCCTCGGCGGTCGTGCACCGGTTGTTCGACCCGCTGCTGGTCGAGTCGGCCACCCGGGGCGCCGGCCTGGACTGGAAGACCAGCCTCCAGGAGCTCGGCGCCGCCCAGGGCCTCGGGGCACCCCTCTACCGGGTGGACGACGAGGGCCCCGACCACGCCAAGACGTTCAGCGCCGCCGTCCTGCTCGCCGGCATCGTCCGGGGCACCGGCACCGGCCGGACCAAGAAGGCCGCCGAGCAGGAGGCCGCCGAGGCCGCCTGGCGCGCCCTCTCGGAGGAGTAGGCCCCGTGCCGGAGCTGCCCGAGGTCGAGGTGGTGCGCCGGGGCCTGGAGCAGTGGGTCGCCGGCCGGACCGTGGCGACCGTCGAGGTGCACCACCCCCGGGCCGTCCGGCGGCACCTCGAGGGCGCCGACCACTTCGTGCAGGCGGTCACCGGGCGCACCTTCACCGCCGCCCACCGGCGCGGCAAGTACCTCTGGCTGCCGCTCGAGGAGCCGGACGGCACCCCCTCGGGCCGGGCGATGGTCGGTCACCTGGGCATGAGCGGGCAGCTGCTGGTCGAGAAGCGCTCGGCGCCCGACGAGGCCCACCTGCGTGCGCGGTTCACCTTCACCGACGGCGGGCGCGAGCTGCGCTTCGTCGACCAGCGCACCTTCGGCGGGCTGGCCGTCGAGGAGGCGGACGGCGACGGGGTGCCCGGCCGGTTGGCGCACATCGCCATCGACCCGCTCGACCCGTCCTTCGACGTCGACGGGTTCACCGCCGCGCTGCGCCGGCGCCGCACCGAGGTGAAGCGGGCCCTGCTGGACCAGACGCTGATCGGCGGGGTCGGCAACATCTACGCCGACGAGGCGCTGTGGCGGGCCCGGCTGCACGGCGCCCGGCCCACCGACAAGCTCACCCGCCCGCAGGTCGCCGCGCTGCTGGAAGGCGTCCGCGACGTGCTCGGGGAGTCGCTGGCCCAGGGCGGCACGTCGTTCGACTCGCTCTACGTCGACGTCAACGGGCAGAGCGGTTACTTCTCCCGCCACCTGGCCGTCTACGGGCAGCAGGACCGGCCCTGCCCGCGGTGCGGCACGGCCGTCGTCCGGGAGTCCTTCATGAACCGCTCCAGCTACAGCTGCCCGGCCTGCCAGCCCCGTCCGCGGTCCCGGCGGAAGGCCTGAACCCGTCACCCGGACGTGACGAAGACGACATCACCCGGACACGGTCGCACCGTGCGGCCGCCGTTGACCTGCGGATCGGCTGGTGTCACCCTGGGGGAACCCAGCCCGCGCCGACCGTTCACCGGGGCGCCGGTCACCCCCTCTCGCTTCGAAAGGCCGTCACAGCCATGGCCAAGGCCCTGTTCGGTTCGGTCGTCACCCCCGCGGAACTCCGAGTAGCCGACGAGAACGCCGTCCTGCGCGCCAAGGTCCGCCGGCTGGAGCTCGAGCTCGCCGAGCTGCGCGCCCAGCGGGACGCCGCCATCGCCCACGAGCTGCTCTCCCTGGCCGGCGACAGCGCCGAGCCCGCGCTCGCCTGAGGCACGGCGCCCGGCCGCGTCCCACCCGCACCACCGGCCCCGCCGCTCCCCTGACCACGCGGTTCCGGGGCTAGAGTCCTCTTCCCGTGCACCTGTCGAGCCTCACGCTGAAGGGCTTCAAGTCCTTCGCGTCCGCCACCACGCTGCGGCTCGAGCCCGGGATCACCGCCGTCGTCGGCCCCAACGGGTCGGGCAAGTCCAACGTCGTCGACGCCATCTCGTGGGTCCTCGGCGAGCAGGGCGCGAAGAGCCTGCGCGGCGGCAAGATGGAGGACGTCATCTTCGCCGGCACCGCCGGCCGCCCCGCCCTCGGCCGCGCCGAGGTCACCCTCACCATCGACAACTCCGACGGCGCGCTGCCGATCGAGTACACCGAGGTGTCGATCACCCGCCGCATGTACCGCTCCGGCGAGAGCGAGTACGAGATCAACGGCGACAAGGTCCGGCTGCTCGACGTCCAGGAGCTGCTGAGCGACTCCGGCATCGGCCGCGAGATGCACGTCATCGTCGGTCAGGGCCAGCTCGACGCCGTCCTCTCCGGGCGCCCGGAGGACCGGCGTGCCTTCGTCGAGGAGGCCGCCGGCGTCCTCAAGCACCGCAAGCGCAAGGAGAAGGCGCTCCGCAAGCTCGACGGGATGCAGGCCAACCTCGACCGGCTGGCCGACCTCACCGCGGAGCTGCGCCGCCAGCTCAAGCCGCTGGGCCGGCAGGCCGAGGTGGCCCGCCGCGCGGCCGGCGTGCAGGCCGACCTCCGCGACGCGCGCCTCCGGCTGCTCGCCGACGACCTCGTGCAGCTGCGCGACGCCCTCGACCGGGACATCGCCGACGAGACGGCGGCCCGCGAGCGCCGGGCCGTGGTCGAGCGCGACCTCGCCGTCGTCGCCCGGCGCGAGTCGCAGCTGGAGAGCGAGCTCGCCGCCGGGGCGCCACGGCTGCAGGCGGCCTCGGACACCTGGTACCGGCTCTCCGCCCTCGGGGAGCGCTTCCGCAGCGTCTCCCAGCTGGCCGCCGAGCGGCACCGGCACCTCTCCGCCGCCGCTCCGGCGGCGGCGACCGGCCGCGATCCCGAGCACCTCGAGGCGGAGGCCGACCGGGTCGCCACGACCGAGGCCGAGCTCGCCGCCGGGCTCGCCGCCGAGCGGGAACGGCTGGCCCGGGTGGTGGCCGGCCGCGCCGACCTCGAGCGGTCGCTGGCCGAGGCGGAGAAGGCCTGGGTCGCGGCGGCCCGCGCCCTCGCCGACCGCCGGGAGAGCCTCGCCCGGCTGTCCGGCGAGGTCGCCGCCGCGCGCTCGCGGGTGGGTGCCGGCCAGGCCGAGATCGACCGGCTGACCCTCGCCGCCGCCGAGGCGGCCGACCGCGCGGAGGTCGCTGCCGAGCGGCTGGCCGACCGCCGGGGCCAGGTCGCCGACCAGGAGGACAGCGACGTCGCGCTGGTCGCGGCGCACGAGGACGCGGTCGCCGCGCACACCGCGGCCGCCCGCCGGGTGACCGAGCTCGCCGAGGCCGAGCGGGCCGCCGAGCGCGACCGCGCCTCGTGGCAGGCCCGCCGGGACGCCCTCGCCCTCGGGCTCACCCCGCCCGACGGCGCCGCCGCGGTGCTCGGCGCCGGGTTGGCCGGCGTGGTGGGACCGCTGCCCGAGCAGCTGACGGTGGCCCCCGGCGACGAGGTCGCCGTCGCCGCCGCGCTCGGGGGCATGGCCGACGCCGTCGTCGTCTCCGGCGTGGCCGAGGCCGCCGCCGCGCTGGCCCACCTGACCGGCACCGGTGGCGGGCGCGCCGGGCTGCTCGTCACCGGGGGGCTGCCCCCGGTTCCGCGCGACGGCTGGCCGGAGCTCCCGGACGGCGCCCGCTGGGCCCTGGACGCGGTGCAGGCCCCCGGACCGCTGCAGCCCGCCCTCGCCCGCGCCCTGGAGCGGGTCGCCCTGGTGCCCGACCTGGACGCCGCCGTCCGGCTGGTGCGCACCCATCCCCGGGTCCGCGCCGTCACCGCGACCGGCGACCTCCTCGGCGCCGACTGGGCCCTGGGCGGGCAGACCGACGCGCCGTCGAACCTGGAGCTGCGCGCGCGGGTCGACGAGGCCGGCGCCGAGCTGACCGCCGCCACCGCGCACGCCGCCGAGCTCGCCGACCAGCTGGCCGGGGCGCGGCGCACCGCGCAGGACCGGTCCGCCGACGTCGAGACCGCGCTCGCCGCGCGGCAGGCCGCCGACCGCAGCCGCTCCGCCGAGGCAGCCGCCCTGGCCGAGCTGGGCGCGGCCGCCCGGTCCGCCGCCGCCGAGGCCGAGCGGCACGCGGCCGCCCGGGTGCGCGCGGAGGAGTCGCTGGAGCGGGCGACGACGGCGCTGTCCACGCTGGAGGCCCGGCTCGCCGAGGCCCAGGCCGCTCCGGTGGCGGACGAGCCGCCGACCGAGGACCGGGACCGGTTGCGGGCCGAGGTGGCCGCGGCCCGGCAGGCCGAGACCGAGGCGCGGCTGGCCGTGCGCACCGCCGAGGAGCGGGCGCGCGCGCTGCAGGGCCGCGCCGAGTCGCTGCGCCGCCAGGCCCGGCAGGAGCGGGCGGCACGGGAGCGGGCCGCCGCGGCGCGGGTCGCCCGGGAGCGCGGGGCGGCGGTGGCGGCCGCGGTGCGCGCCGACGCCGAGGCCGCGCTGGTGGCGCTGGGCTCCTCGTTGACCAGGGCCGCGGCCGAGCGGGACGCGCTGGCGTCCTCCCGGAGCTCCTCCGAGGCCGAGCTGCTGGAGGTGCGCGGCCGGGTGCGGACGGCCACCGCGGAGCTGGACCGGCTCACCGACGAGGTGCACCGCGACGAGGTGGCCCGCACCGAGCAGCGGTACCGCATCGAGTCGCTGGAGACCCGCGCCGCCGAGGAGTTCGGCGTCGACCTGCCGACGCTGGTGGGGGAGTACGGCCCGGCGACGCCGGTGCCCCCGGCGCCCCAGCTCGTCGCCGAGGCCGAGGCCGCCGGGCAGCCGGTGCCCGAGCCGCGGCCCTACGACCGGGCGGTGCAGGAGCGGCGGGTCGCCCGCGCCGAGCGCGACCTCGCCACCCTCGGCAAGGTGAACCCGCTGGCCCTGGAGGAGTTCGCCGCGCTCGAGGAGCGGCACACCTTCCTCGCCACCCAGCTGGAGGACCTCAAGAACACCCGACGGGACCTGCTCACCGTCGTCCGCGAGGTCGACGGGCGCATCCACGACGTCTTCGCCGCGGCGTTCGCCGACGTCGCCCGGGAGTTCGAGCAGGTCTTCGCCACGCTGTTCCCCGGGGGCTCCGGCCGGCTGCTGCTCACCGACCCGGAGAACATGCTCACCACCGGCGTGGAGGTGGAGGCGCGCCCGCCCGGCAAGAAGGTCAAGCGGCTGTCGCTGCTGTCCGGCGGTGAGCGCTCGCTGACCGCGGTCGCGCTGCTCGTGGCGATCTTCCGCGCCCGCCCGTCGCCGTTCTACGTCCTCGACGAGGTGGAGGCGGCGCTCGACGACGTCAACCTCGGCCGGTTGCTGGTGCTCGTGGAGCAGCTGCGGTCCACCTCGCAGCTGATCATCATCACCCACCAGAAGCGGACGATGGAGATCGCCGACGCCCTCTACGGCGTGAGCATGCGCGGCGACGGCATCACCGGCGTCATCAGCCAGCGGCTCCGCGAGGCCGAATCCGCCTGACCCGCCTAGACGCCGCTGCGGACCTCCAGGTCGACGACGACCGGGAGGTGGTCCGAGGCGCCCTCGGCGTCGAGCACGTAGGCGCCGGCAACCGCGACCCCGGAGGAGACCCACACCTGGTCGATCCGCCGGTGCGGGGACCGCGCGGGATGGGTCTTGCCGGCGTCGGCCTGCCAGAACCGCCAGCCCGCCTGGTCGTCGCGGGCCCGCGCCAGCCGCCAGGCGTCGGTGAACCGCTGCCGCAGCACGTCGAGCTCCGGGGCGTCGGGCTCGGTGTTGAAGTCGCCGACCAGGACGCCGGTCTCCATCGACTCGGTGTGCAGCCCGGCCAGGGTGGCGACCTGCGCGGCCCGCTCGTCGGCCGACCGGGTGGTCAGGTGGGTCGCGGTGATCCACAGCGCGCCGCCGTCGAGCTCCACCATCGTCCGCAGCGCGCTGCGGGGCTCGCCGCGGCCGGGCAGCGGGTGCACGTCGCTGATCAGGATCGGCAGCCGGGACAGCAGCGCGTTGCCGTACTGCCGGGGCGGCTGGTCGCCGGGCCGCTCCTCGTCGATCGCCGGCCCCCACGCCAGCTGCATGTCCAGCGCCCGGGAGAGCAGCAGCGCCTGGTCGACGTCCTCGCTCCGGGCGCCGTAGTGGCGGTCCACCTCCTGCAGGCAGATGACGTCGGCGTCCACCGAGGCCAGCAGCGTGGCCAGCCGGGGCAGGTCGTGCCGGGCGTCCGCGCCCACACCGTGGTGGGTGTTGAAGGTGACCAGCCGCACCGGGATCGGGGGCTGGTCGGGACCGGGGGCCGGCTTCCCCCCGTGCGCACCAGTCATGCGTCCCAGCCTGTCACCCGTCGGACAGCGGCTCGTCGAGCACCTGCCGCAGGTGCTCGTCGCCCCGCTCCGACACCGACAGCAGGAACCGGGCCTCCCGGCCGCTGAGCACCAGCTCACCGATCTGGTTGCCGAAGTAGGGCCCGGCCTTCTTGTCCCACTCCAGGCCGGTGGGCTCGGCCTTGACCAGCCGCGCCAGGCGTTCGGTCCACCGGCGCGCCGCCCGGCTCCAGCCGATCTTGAAGCCGACGCGGATGGGATGCGGCGCCTGGTTGTGCAGCGGGGAGACGGTGAGCTGGTGCACCCGCGACCGGAGTCCCCCGGGACGCACCAGTTCGGCGGCGTAGGCGTGGTGGACGTCGCCGGAGAGCACCAGCGCCGTGGCGGGAGCCCGGCCGTGCTCGCCCCGGGCGACCGCGGTCAGCGCCGCGCCCAGCCGCTCGAAGGAGTGCCCGAAGGCCGACCAGTGCTCCAGGTCGGCGGCCTGCCGGATCGCCTCGGCGATCCGGCCGCGCCAGCGGCCGTGGTGCCGCACGTTGAGCGTCTCGTTCCACCGCTCCAGGTAGTGGATCGCGTGCGGCAGCAGCCAGGGCAGCGAGGTGCCGACGACCAGGTGCTCCACGCCCTCGTCCACGGCGCGGCGCATCGCCGCCTCCACCCAGGCGAACTCGTCCTCGTCGAGCATCCGGCGGTGCTGCTCCTCCAGCACCCGGCCGGCCCGGCTGTCGACCATGATCAGCCGGACGTCGCCCCAGTGCCGCACGAAGCTCCACCGGATCGTCGCCGGTTCCGCGTCGGCCAGCTCGGCCATCTCGCGCAGCAGGGGCTCGGCGTCCCGGGTCGGGTCGTCGGCGCTGATGCCCTGGACCGCCTGCCAGGTCTTGTTCTCCGCCAGCTCCTGCGGGCTGAGGTTGCCCAGGTGCTGGTAGATCCAGTAGCTGATCAGGCCGCCGGTGATCCGCCCGCGCCACCAGGGCTCCTGCGAGGCCGTGGCCCGCCAGGCCGCCGAGGTGTTCCAGTCGTCGATCATCTCGTGGTCGTCGAAGATCATCGACGACGGGATCGTCGACAGCAGCCACCGCACCTGGGGGTCCTGCCAGGACTCGTAGTAGAGCCGGGTGTACTCCTCGAAGTCCGCGACCTGGTCGTCCATGGCCCGGCGCTCGGCGCTGCGGTCGCGCCGGCGGTGCAGCAGCGACTTCGTGTGCGTGCTCAGTTCGTCGGCGTACACCTGATCGCCGAGGAGGACCAGCGCGTCGGGCCACCGGTCCTCCGGCAGGGCCGCCACCTGCTTGGCGTAGAGGTCCAGGGCGTCCGGGGGGATGCCCTCGGACGCCTCGACGGTGTGCGGGCTGGCGTAGCGGCAGGAGCCGAAGGCCAGCCGGAACGCACCGGGGCCACCCGGCGTCCGGATCCGGCTCGCCGGGAACGCCGACTCCTCGGGCGGCCACACCCGGACGTCGTCGAGCCGGACCTCGTACGGCGTGGTGCTACCGGGCTCGAGGTCCTCCACGACGACCAGCGCGTAGTGGTGGCCGCTGACGCAGAACGTGCGTGCGCTGCGGCCGAGCACGTCGACGGTGCACGGCCGGTCGGTCTCGACCCACACCGTGGCGGAGACCGGGTCGACGTGCCGCAGCAGGGGGCCGAGCAGGAGCTCGGGGGACGACCGGTCGGGGACGGACATGCCCACAGCCTGGCCCATGAACCTGTATCCCGCCGCAGTGTCCGCTGGAAGGCCGTCTGCGCGGGCTGGGAGACTCGGCCCATGGAATTCGTGCTGATCGCGATCGCGATCCTGGTCGTCGCACTGATCCTCGGCGTCAGCCTCCTCGTCGGCCGCGGCCGGCGGACCACGCGCCTCGACGACGACGCCGTCAGCGGCACGACCCTCACCCGGCCGCGACCGCCGGCGCCACCGGTCGACCAGCCGCGGCCGACCGGCGCCACGGCCTCCGGGTTGGGCCTCCCGACCGCCGACCAGCCCGACGCGGTCGTGCCCGATGCGCCGCCGGCCGTCGAGCTGCCCCCGGCCGAGCCCGAGCCGGGGCTGGTCTTCGACACCCCGCTGCCCTCGGCCGGCCGGCTGGTGCGGCTGCGCTCGCGGCTGGCCCGCTCGCAGTCCTCGCTGGGCCGCGGCCTGCTCACCGTCCTGGCCCGCGAGAAGCTGACCGAGGACGACTGGGAGGAGGTCGAGGAGACCCTGCTCGCCGCCGACGTCGGCGTCGCCGCCACCACCCAGATCGTGGAGCGACTGCGCACCCAGTCGATGGTGCTGGCGACCGCGTCCGGTGCGGACCTGCGCGAGCTGCTGGTGCGCGAGCTGACGGCCGTGCTCGGCCCGGACCTCGACCGCTCGCTGGGCACCGCCCGCTCCGAGGGACGCCCCGGCGTGGTGCTGGTCGTCGGGGTGAACGGCGCCGGCAAGACCACCACCGTCGGCAAGCTCGCCCGCGTGCTGGTCGGTGACGGCAAGAGCGTCCTGCTCGGCGCCGCCGACACCTTCCGCGCCGCGGCCGCCGACCAGCTGGAGACCTGGGGCGAGCGGGTGGGCGTGCTGACCGTCCGCGGCCGGGAGGGCGGCGACCCCGCCGCCGTCGCGTTCGAGGCGGTGCGCACCGGCGTCGAGGCGGAGGTCGACACCGTCGTCGTCGACACCGCCGGGCGGCTGCACACCAAGTCCGGGCTGATGGACGAGCTGGGCAAGGTCAAGCGCGTCGTGGAGAAGCAGGCGCCGGTCACCGAGGTGCTCCTGGTGCTGGACGCGACCACGGGGCAGAACGGCGTCGTCCAGGCGCGGGTGTTCACCGAGGCGGTGACCGTCACCGGCGTGGTGCTGACCAAGCTCGACGGCACCGCCAAGGGCGGCATCGTGGTCCGCGTCCAGCAGGAGCTGGGCATCCCGGTCAAGCTCATCGGGCTGGGGGAGGGCCCTGACGACCTGGCGCCCTTCGAGCCGAGGGCGTTCGCCGAGGGGCTCGTCGGGGAGGTGTGAGCTCAGCCGGCCGGCGAGAAGCCGTAGGGCAGCTCCAGCCGGTGGGCGGCCAGCAGCGGGGCGTCGGTGAGCAGCTCGGGCGTCGGCCCGTCGGCGACCACGGTGCCGCCGTCGAGGATCACCGACCGCGGGCACAGCTGGGCGGCGTAGGGGAGGTCGTGGGTGACCATCAGCAGGGTGACCGGGAGGTCGGCCAGCACCTCCGCGAGCTCCCGGCGGCCGGCCGGGTCCAGGTTCGAGGACGGCTCGTCGAGGACGACGATCTCCGGCTGCATGGCCAGCACCGTGGCGACCGCGACGCGGCGGCGCTGCCCGAAGGAGAGGTGGTGCGGAGGGCGGTCCGCGGCGTCGGCCATGCGGACCTGCTCCAGCGCCGCGGCCACGCGGGCGGCGACCTCCGGCTCGGGCAGGCCGAGGTTGCGCGGGCCGAAGGCGACGTCCTCGCCGACGGTCGGCATGAACAGCTGGTCGTCGGGATCCTGGAACACCACGCCGACACGGCGGCGGATCTCCTGCAAGGAGCGCTTCTCCACCGGCAGCCCGGCGACGGTCACCCGTCCGCGGCCGGCCCGGAGGATGCCGTTGAGGTGCAGCACCAGCGTCGTCTTGCCCGCGCCGTTGGGGCCCAGCAGCGCGACCCGCTCGCCGCGCTCCACGCGCAGGTCCACGCCGAACAGCGCCTGGTGCCCGTCCGGGTAGGCGAAGGCGAGGTCCTCGACCAGGAGGGACGGCGGGGGCGCGGTCACCCCAGCAGCATCCCCGCCAGCAGCACCGCCGCCGCCACCAGGGGCAGGCTGAGGGCGACCGCCCACTCCCGCGCGCCCAGCGGGACCACCGGGCCGGTGGGCATGCTGCCGCGGTAGCCGCGGCTGAGCATCGCCAGGTGCACCCGCTCGCCGCGCTCGTAGGACCGGACGAACAGGGCGCCGGCGGTGGCGCCGAGCACCCGCAGGCCGCGCAGGCCGCCGCCGGTGAAGCCGCGGGACTCCCGGGCCACCCGCATCCGGTGCAGCTCGCCGCCCACGACGTCGGCGTAGCGGATCATGAACATCAGGATCTGCACGAGCACCTGCGGCAGCCGCAGCCGCTCGAGGCCGCGCAGCAGCGCGCGCGGCTCCGTCGTCGCCGCGAGGACGGTGGCGGCCAGGATCGACAGCGTCGCCTTGGCCAGCAGCCCGCCGCTGGCGGCCAGGCCGGTCCGGGAGAGGGACAGCCCGAGCACCTCGACCTGCGGCCCCCCGGCCACGAACGGCAGCAGGACGGCGAAGGCGACGAAGGGCACCTCCACGACCAGGCCCCGCACCAGCCGGCCCGGACCGACGCCGGCCACGGCCGCGACGGTGAGCACGGCGAGCAGGTAGCCGGCGTAGGCGGCCGGTGCCCACGGGGCGTGCACCGGGGTGGCGACGACGACCACGGCGAAGGACAGCACCGACACCAGCTTGGCGTGCGGCGCCAGCCGGTGGACCGCGGTGCTGCCCGGGAGGTAGCGGGCCGTCAGCGTGCCCCCGTGCGCCGCCCCCACGTCAGGTGCGGTCGGCGGGGGTGCCGCGCCGGCGGAGGACGAGGGTCAGCCCGCCGGCCAGGGCGAGGGTGATCACCACGCCGATGACGCCCGCGGCCCCCGCGGAGAGGCGGCTCTCCTCGCCGTCGACCAGGTAGTCGGCCAGCGGGGAGCCGGCGGTCGCGCTGTCGGCCGCGCTGTGCGCGAACCCGGCCTGCTCGGCGGCGTGCTCCAGCCCGTCGGGGGAGGAGCTGGCGTACCAGCTCAGCACCCCCGCGACGAGCAGCGCGGCGACGACGCCGGCGATCCAGAGGGTGCGTCCGCGGCGGGTCACCGGGCCACCTCGGCGACCGTGGTGGGCCGGCCGGCCAGCACGGTCGCCGTCCGCAGCCGGGCCGCGCCGTGCACCAGATCGGGGCGCACCGCCAGAACGGCGCCGACGACGGCGACGGTGATGGCCGCCTCGCCCAGGCCGATGAGCAGGTGCACGCCGGTCATGGCCGCGGCGACCGTGCCGAGCGGGACGTCCACCGTGCTGCCGACGGCGAACAGGCCCACGAACGCCAGCGCCGCCACCGGCACGGAGAGGAAGGCCGCGACTCCGGTGGCGGCCAGCACCCCGGCGCGGGTCCGGGGGAACACCGCCGCCAGGGCGCGGAAGACCCCGTAGCCGACGACGACGGCGACCAGCGCCAGCAGCGTCACGTTGGTGCCCAGGGCGGTGAGACCGCCGTCCGCGAACAGCACGGCCTGCACGAGCAGCACGACGGTCATGCAGAGGATCGCCGTCCACGGGCCGACGAGCACCGCGGTCAGCACGCCGCCGATCAGGTGGCCGCTGGTGCCGGCCGCGACCGGGAAGTTGACCATCTGGGCGGCGAAGACGAAGGCCGCGGTGAGCCCGGCCAGCGGCGCGGTGCGGTCGTCGAGCTCGGCGCGCGACCGGCGGAGGGCCAGGGCCACCGTGCCGGCGGCCAGCGCGCCGGTGGCCACGGAGGTGGGGACGTCGAGGAAGCCATCGGGGACGTGCACGTCACCGACCTTATTGCACACAGTTTGCAACTAGCGACCCGCCGGCGTCCGCCCGGGGCCCGATCCGGGCGCCGCAACATGCCCGCAACGCAGCGGCCGGACACGCGCTGCGGAGTTCACGACCCGGAAACGCGATGCCGACGTCGCCGGAAACAACGGCCCGGCACGGTGAACGCCGCATCGCCCCTCCCCGCACCGACGGCGGGGTGCCACCGATACGGCCGCCCGGCCGACGACCCGACACAGGAGGTTGCCGTGCTCGACACCGGCAATACCGCCTGGATCCTCATCAGTGCGTCGCTCGTGCTGCTGATGACCCCAGGCCTGGCACTGTTCTACGGCGGCATGGTCCGCGCGAAGAGCGTCCTCAACATGATGATGATGAGCTTCGGGGCCCTGGCGCTGATCAGCGTGCTCTGGGTGCTCTGGGGCTACTCGATGGCCTTCGGGGACGACATCGGTGGGGGCCTCCTCGGCAGCCCCTTCGAGTTCTTCGGGCTCGCCGGCCTGATGGAGGACACCGACGCGGCGCTCCCGAGCATGGCCTTCGTCGGCTTCCAGTCCGCCTTCGCCATCCTCACCGTGGCGCTGATCTCCGGTGCGATCGCCGACCGTGCCAAGTTCGGTGCGTGGATGGTCTTCGCCGGCATCTGGGCGACCGTCGTCTACTTCCCGGTGGCGCACTGGGTCTTCGCCTTCGACGGCGACGACGTGGTCGGCGGCTGGATCGCCAACGACCTGGCCGCGATCGACTTCGCCGGCGGCACCGCGGTGCACATCAACGCCGGTGCGGCGGGCCTGGCCCTCGCGCTGGTGCTGGGCAAGCGGCGCGGCTTCGGCCGTGAGGCGATGCGCCCGCACAACCTGCCGCTGGTCATGATCGGCGCCGGGCTGCTGTGGTTCGGCTGGTTCGGCTTCAACGCCGGCTCCGCGCTGGCCGCCGACAACACCGCCTCGGTGGTCTGGGTGAACACGCTGGTGGCCACCGCCGCGGCGATCCTGGGCTGGCTCGTGGTGGAGAAGCTCCGCGACGGTCACTCGACGTCGCTCGGTGCAGCCTCCGGTGTCGTCGCCGGTCTGGTGGCCATCACGCCGGCCTGCTCGGCGGTCTCGCCGATCGGCGCGATCGTCATCGGCGTGATCGCCGGCGCCCTGTGCGCCCTCGCCGTGGGCCTGAAGTACAAGCTGGGCTACGACGACTCGCTCGACGTCGTCGGCGTCCACCTGGTCGGCGGCCTGTGGGGCACCATCGCCATCGGCTTCCTCGCCGATCCGGACGCCCCCGCGGGAGTGGAGAGCCTGTTCTTCGGCGGCAGCGTCGACCAGCTCTGGCGCCAGGTCGTGGGGGCGGTGGCCGTCCTGGCCTTCTCCTTCGTCCTTACGCTGGTCATCGGGTTCCTTATCCAGAAGACGATGGGCTTCCGCCTCACCGAGGACGACGAGGTCACCGGCATCGACACCGTCGTGCACGCCGAGTCGGGCTACGACCTCGCCTCCCTGGGCAGCAGCGGTTCCACCGCTCCGCTGGCCGGCCAGGCACGTGCCGAGGCCCGCAACAACGAGAGGACGCCGGCATGAAGCTGGTCACCGCGATCGTCAAGCCGTTCAAGCTCGACGACGTCAAGAACGCACTCGAGCTGATCGGCGTCGCCGGGCTCACCGTCAGCGAGGTCCAGGGCTTCGGCCGCCAGCGGGGGCACACCGAGGTCTACCGCGGGGCGGAGTACCAGGTCGACTTCGTGCCGAAGGTCCGCATCGAGGTGGTCGTCAGCGAGCTCGACGCCGCCCGCGTCGTGGACGCCGTCGTCGAGTCCGCCTCGACCGGCCAGATCGGTGACGGGAAGGTGTGGGTCACCACGATCGACGAGATCGTCCGGGTCCGCACCGGGGAGCGCGGCGACGACGCGCTCTGACCCGGGCTGACCGGAGCACTCCGCGCGTAGCGCACCCGTCGGCCGGGGTGGTGGGGTGGGTGGGAGCCCACCGCACCGCCCCGGCCGACGCCTTTCACCAGGGCCGTACCGAGGGGGAGTCGTGCTGGACACGGAGGCGTTGCCGGGGCTCGGCCGCACGGAGCGGGTCGAGGCCCTGGAGGGGTGGCTGACCGGGCTGCTGGACGACGCCGTCGCCGGCACCCCGCCGCCGCGGTCGCGCCGCGGGGGGCCGCCGCCCCGGTCGGGCACCGACGGGCTGGCCCTGGTCGCCGTCGGCAGCCTCGGCCGCCGGGAGCTCCCGCCGCACGGCGACCTCGACCTGGTGCTGGTGCACGACGACCGGCCGGAGATCGCCGCCGTCGCCGACGCCCTCTGGTACCCGGTCTGGGACGCCGGCCTGCGCCTGGACCACTCGGTCCGGTCGGTGGCGGAGGCGGTCACCGTCGCCTCCACCGACGCCAAGGCCGGGCTCGGCCTGCTCGACGCCCGGCTGGTGGCCGGGGACGCCGAGCTGGCCGCCCGGCTGCGGACGGCGACCCTGGCCAGCTGGCGGCAGCACGCCTCCCGGCTGATGCCCCAGCTGCGCGACCTGCGCCGCGAGCGGGCCCGCCGGCTGGGGGAGCTGGCCTTCCTGCTCGAGCCCGACCTCAAGGAGGCCTACGGCGGGCTGCGCGAGGGCCAGGTGCTCCGGGCGGCCGCCGCCGCCCAGCTCGTCGACGAGCCCACCGCGGAGGCCGAGCAGGCGTACGCGTTCCTGCTGGACGTGCGCGACGAGCTGCGCCGCCGGTCCGGCCGGGCCTCGGACGTCCTGGTGCGCCAGGAGCAGCGCGCGATCGCCGCGAGCCTGGGGCTGGCCGACGAGGACGTCCTGCTGCGTGAGGTCAGCCTGGCCGGACGGCGGCTGGCCTTCGTCGCCGACGAGACGTGGCGGCGGGTGGAGGCCGCGCTGGTCCGCCGGCCGCGCGGCCGGTACCGCCGGGTGCGCCGCGAGCCGCTGGCCGAGGGCGTCGTCCGGCAGGGCGACGAGGTCGTGCTCGCCCGCGACGCCCGCCCGGCCGCCGACCCCGGGCTCGTGCTCCGGGCCGCGGCCGCCGCGGCCCGCGCGGACCTGCTGCTGTCCCCGTACACCCTCAAGGTGCTCGCGGTGCACAGCCCGCCGCTGCCCGAGCCGTGGCCCCCGGAGGCGCGCTGGTCGTTCCTGCGGGTCCTGGCCAGCGGCCGATCGGCGGTCCCGGTGCTGGAGCAGCTGGACCAGGAGGGGTTGCTGTCGCGGCTGCTGCCCGAGTGGGACCGGGTCCGGTCGCTGCCGCAGCGGCACCCGTGGCACCGGTTCACCGTCGACCGCCACCTGATCGAGGCCGCGGCCGCGGCGAGCGAGCTGACCCGCGACGTCGACCGGCCCGACCTGCTGCTGGTCGCGGCCCTGCTGCACGACATCGGGAAGGGCTGGCCGGGCGACCACAGCGTGGTCGGTGAGCCGATCGCCGCCGGGATCGGCGCCCGCATGGGCTTCTCCGCGCCCGACGTCGCCATGCTCGGCACGCTGGTGCGCCACCACCTGCTGCTGCCCGCGACGGCGACCCGGCGCGACATCGACGACCCCGCGACCATCGAACGCGTGGCGGCCACCATCGGGCACGACGCCACGGTGCTGCAGCTGCTGCACGCCCTGGCGCAGGCCGACGGCGCGGCCACCAGCGCGTCGGCGTGGTCGCCGTGGAAGGCGCACCTGGTCGCGGCGCTGGTCGCCCGGGTGCAGGGCGAGCTCGGCGGACCGCAGCTGGCCGAGCCGGACCCGGTGCTGCACCCCACCTCGGCGCAGGTCACCGCGCCGGCGCCGGACATCCCCGGGGTCACCCGGGCGGTGACCGTGGGGATCGAGGAGGTGGCCGACGGGCAGCAGGTGACCATCGGCGCCCCCGACCGGCCGGGGCTGCTCAGCACCTGCGCCGGGGTGCTCGCGCTCAACCAACTCGACGTGCGCGCGGCGAAGATGACGGTGGCCGACGGCTACGGCACCGGGGTGTTCGCGGTGCGGCCCCGGTTCGGCCGCGCGCCGGTGCCGGAGATCCTGGCCGACGGCGTCCGCGCGGCGCTGGAGGGGACGCTGTCGCTGCCCGAGCGGCTGCGCCAGCGGGAGGCCGACTACCGGGAGGAGACGCGGTCGGCCCCGCCCCGCATCTCCTGGCACAACCACGAGGTGAGCGGCCGGGCGACCGGGATCGTCGAGGTGCGGGCGGGGGACCGGGCGGGGCTGCTGTACCGGCTCACCGCGGCGATCGCGGGGGAGGGGCTGGACGTCACCTCGGCCCGCATCGAGACCCTCGGCGGCGACGCGGTCGACTGCTTCTACGTCGCCAACTCCTCCGGCTCGCCGGTGGGCCCGGAGCAGCGGGAGCGGGTGGACGCGGCCCTGGTGGCCGCCACGCGCGGCCCCGCGCTGGCGGTGGGTCCCGACACGCCGTCCTGAGGTCCGCGGTTCTGTCGGTGGTGCGTGCGACCGTCGGGAGCGGATCGGGACGGACCGGTCCCACCTGCCGAGAGGAGCGCGCCGTGGACAGCCGCCAGTGGCCCTGCCCGTCCTGCGGGGACGACCGGGACTTCGTGCAGCCGCCGTGCGTCGACGGCCACACCGAGGACGGCGGCGAGTGCCCGGAGTGGGCCTGCGCCGACTGCGGCGCCGCGCTGGTCAGCGGGGACGCGGCCGTGACGCCCCTCGACGCGCGGGTAGCCCGCGCGGCCTGACCGCCTCCGGCCGTCCCTCGATACGCTGGGTCCCAGGTGGCGCGGCGAGCCCGCGCCCGTGACTGCTGAGGACGTGCTGTGTTCGAGACCCTTTCCGACCGCCTCGACAAGGTCTTCACCGGCCTGCGGGGCAAGGGTCGGCTCTCCGACGCCGACATCGACGCGACCGCGCGCGAGATCCGCATCGCGCTGCTGGAGGCCGACGTCGCGCTGCCGGCGGTGCGGGCCTTCATCTCCGCGGTCAAGGAGCGCGCCCGCGGCGCGGAGGTCTCCCAGGCGCTGAACCCGGCGCAGCAGGTCATCAAGATCGTCAACGAGGAGCTCGTCCAGATCCTCGGTGGCGAGACCCGCCGCATCCGGCTGGCCAAGCAGTCGCCGACGGTGATCATGCTGGCCGGTCTGCAGGGTGCCGGTAAGACCACGCTCGCGGGCAAGCTCGGCCGCTGGCTGAAGTCGCAGGGGCACACCCCGCTGCTCGTGGCCGCCGACCTGCAGCGCCCGAACGCGGTCAACCAGCTGTCGATCGTGGCCGGTCAGGCCGGGGTCGACGTCTACGCCCCCGAGCCGGGCAACGGCGTCGGCGACCCGGTGCAGGTGGCCCGCGACTCGATCGAGCACGCCCGCCGCACGATGCACGACGTCGTCGTCGTCGACACCGCCGGCCGGCTGGGCATCGACGCCGAGCTGATGCAGCAGGCCGCGGACATCCGCGACGTCGTCCGGCCCGACGAGACGCTGTTCGTCGTCGACGCGATGATCGGTCAGGACGCGGTCACGACCGCCCAGGCGTTCCAGGAGGGCGTCGGCTTCACCGGCGTCGTCCTCACCAAGCTCGACGGCGACGCCCGCGGTGGTGCCGCGCTGTCGGTCCGGTACGTGACCGGCCAGCCGATCATGTTCGCCTCGACCGGCGAGAAGCTCACCGACTTCGACGTCTTCCACCCCGAGCGGATGGCCTCGCGCATCCTCGGGATGGGCGACGTGCTGACCCTCATCGAGCAGGCCGAGCAGGCCTTCGACGCCGACCAGGCGGAGAAGATGGCCGGCAAGCTCACCTCACGGGAGGGGTTCACCCTCGAGGACTTCCTCGAGCAGATGATGGCCATCCGCAAGATGGGGCCGATCGCGAACCTGCTCGGCATGCTCCCCGGCGCGGGCCAGATGAAGGAACAGCTGGCGCAGGTGAACGACCGGGATCTCGACCGCACCGCGGCGATCATCCGGTCGATGACCCCGCAGGAGCGGGTCGACTCGAAGATCATCAACGCCTCGCGGCGGGTGCGCATCGCCAACGGTTCCGGGGTGACGGTCACCGAGGTGAACGCGCTGCTGGAGCGGTTCGCCCAGGCGCAGAAGATGATGGGCCAGATGGCCGGCAGCATGGGCCTGCCCGGCATGGGCCCCATGTCGAAGAAGGCCCGCGGCCGGCAGATGCAGGCGCAGTCGAAGAAGGGCAAGGGGAAGAAGGGCAAGGGCAAGGGTGGCCCGGCCCGGCGGCCGGTGGGCGCGCCCGGCCTCCCGCCCGGCGCCGGCTTCCCGGGCGGCCCGAACCCCTTCGGCGGCGCCGGGATGCCGGGCCTGCCCCCGGGGCAGGGGCTGCCCGACCTCACCAAGCTGAACTTCGACCAGTTCAAGGACGAGCGGCCCGGCCGGTGAGCGCGCTGCCCCCGCTCCACCTGTCCGGTGTGGTGCTGCCCGAGGCGGAGCACCGCGACGTCTGGGTGCGCGACGGCCGGTTCACCTTCGAACCGGTGCCGGGCGCGGAGACGGTCAGCCGGGGCGGCTGGCTGCTCCCCGGGCTGGTCGACGCGCACTGCCACGTGGGCATCGCCCGCGGCGGTGGGCACGTCGAGGACATCGCCTCCGCGCGCACCCAGGCGCTCACCGAGCGGGACGCCGGGGTGCTGGCCCTGCGGGACTGCGGTTCACCGGTCGACACCCGCGAGCTGGACGACGACCCCGAGCTGCCGACGATCATCCGGGCCGGGCGGCACATCGCCCGCACCCGCCGGTACATCCCCGGGCTCGGTGTCGAGATCGAGCCGGAGGACCTCGTCGAGCAGACCCGGATCCAGGCCCGTCGCGGCGACGGCTGGGTGAAGCTGGTCGGCGACTGGATCGACCGCTCGGTCGGCGACCTGGCGCCCGAGTGGCCGGCCGACGTGCTCGCGGCCGCCATCGCGGCCGCGCACGAGGAGGGGGCGCGCGTCACCGCGCACACCTTCGGCACCGACGCGCTGCCGGGCCTGATCGAGGCCGGCATCGACTGCATCGAGCACGGCACCGGGCTGACCGAGGACCTGATCGGCGAGATGGCCCGCCGGGGCACCGCCGTCGTCCCGACGCTGGTGAACGTGGAGAACTTCCCGGGCTTCGCGGCCGCGGGGGAGAAGAAGTTCCCGACGTACGCCAGCACGATGCGGCGGCTGTACGCGAACTCCGGTGCGGTCGTGCGGGCGGCCTACGAGGCGGGGGTGCCGGTGTTCGCCGGCACCGACGCCGGCGGCGGCATCGACCACGGGGTGATCGCCGACGAGATCCGCGCGCTGTGCCGGGCCGGGATACCCGCCGAGGCGGCGCTGGCCGCGGGCTCCTGGCGAGCCCGCGAGTGGCTGGGGCTGCGCGGGATCGAGGAGGGGGCGACGGCCGACGTCGTCGTCTACGAGACCGATCCACGCGCCGACCTCGACTCGTTGCAGCGACCGCAACGAACGATCCTCCGCGGCCGCCTCGTCAGTTGATGCAGCCGGTGTCGGCGGCGGTGCGGGCCTCCTCGCCCTCCTCCGCTGCCGCCGGCGGCTGGGGGTCGGTGGCCTCGCCGATGCCGTTGAAGTCCGCGCCGAGGACGAGCTGCACGGTGCCCGGCGTCGCGTCGTCGACCGCGGTGGTGACGGCGCCGGGGACGGCGGCGGCGACCGAGGCGGCGAGGGCCTCGTCGCCCGCGGCGTGCCGGATCTCGGTCTGCCCGTAGTCGGCGGAGTCCGCGTTGCCCGTGGACACCACCGTGAAGCCGTCCGCTTCCAGGTCCGCCTGGGCCTCCGCGGCCAGCCCGCTCGTCCCGGAGCCGTTGAAGACGGCCACGGAGACCTCGGAGGGGTCGGCCGCCGTGGGTGGGGCGGCGTCCTCCGGTGCGGCTTCCTCGGGCGCGGCCGACAGCTCCGCGAAGAACCGGCGCAGGGTGTCGGTGTCCTCGAGCCGGACGATGGAGGCGCTGCCCTCCCGGTCGATCCCGAGATTCGGCACGGTCTGGAACTCGATGCTGCCCGTGGTGACCGACTGCATCTGCTCGGCGAGCTGGAGCAGGTCCAGGTCCTCGTCCACGGTGAGCGACTCCGCGGCGGCCTGGACCAGCTCGCGCTGCTTGGCCAGGTCGAGCAGCACGTCCTCGGAGAGCATCTTGCGCAGCACGCCGGCGATGAAGACCTGCTGGCGGACGATCCGGTCGAAGTCGCCCCCGGGCAGCCCGTGCCGCTGGCGGACGAACTTCAGCGCGTCGGCGCCGCTGATCGTCTGCGGGCCGGCCGGGAAGAACGCGCCGGACCACTCGCGGTCGTCGACGGCCTCGCACAGGTTCACCTCGACGCCGCCCACGACCGAGCTGAGCTCGAAGAAGCCGAGCAGGTCGACCTCGGCGTAGTGGTCGATGTGCAGCCCGGTGAGCCGGCTGATGGTCCGGACCAGCAGCTGGGCCCCGGCGGCCTGGCGGGCGGCCTCGTCGCCGCCCTCGGCGTCGGCGTAGCCGTAGGCGTAGGCGGCGTTGAGCTTGTCCGGGCCGTAGCCGGGGATCTCGACCCACGAGTCGCGCGGGAAGGAGACGAACGACGCCCGGGACCCGTCGGCGGGCACGTGCACCAGGATCATCGTGTCGGTGTTGACCCCGGAGTCGGTGCCGGCGTTGAACTCCGCCAGCTGCTCGTCGGTCAGGCTGCTGCGGCTGTCGTTGCCGACCAGCAGCAGGTTCATCGCCTCACCGGCGTCCCCGCTGTCCTCGTTGCCGTCGGCGGGGATGGCGTCGGTCCGGTTCACCGTCGCGTCGGCCACCTGGCCGAGGTACCAGCCCCAGCCCGAGCCGGCGAGCAGCAGCACCGACAGGACGCCGGCGACGAGCCGGCTCGCGACCACGAGGCGTCGGCGGCGGTCCCGCGGTCGCGGCCCGGCGGCGGTCGCACCGGCGCGGGGGCGGGGCGGAACGCCGGCCCGCGGGTCGAGGCGCGGGGGGAGCGGTCGGCTTCGGCCCTGCTGGTCGCGGTCTCGGCCCACGGTTCCTCGCTTCCGGGGTCGGCCCCGCGGCGGGGATGTCGACGCGGCTCGGACCTCCCGCATCCTAGCCGCGCCGCGCCCGCCCGCAGGGCCGGTGGCGCAGCGGTCCGCTCCTTCCCCGGGGGTGGCCGTCGTGCTCCACGGCGGGCCGGGCGGACGTGTCGGGAAACCGGTTCCGCCCGCCTGGGAGACTCCTCGGCGTGCTGTTGCGGATGTCCTCCCTGTTCCTGCGGACCCTTCGGGAAGACCCGGCCGACGCCGAGGTCCCGAGCCACCGCCTGCTCGTGCGCGCCGGCTACATCCGGCGGGCCGCTCCCGGCGGGTTCAGCTGGTTGCCGCTGGGCTTCCGCGTCTTCCGCAACGTCGAGCGCATCGTCCGCGAGGAGATGGACGCGATGGGCGCGCAGGAGGTGCACTTCCCCTCGCTGCTGCCCAAGGAGCCCTACGAGGCCACCGGCCGCTGGACCGAGTACGGCGACAACCTGTTCCGGCTCACGGACCGCCGCGGCGTCGACCACCTGCTCGGGCCCACGCACGAGGAGATGTTCACGCTCCTGGTGAAGGACCTGTACTCGTCGTACAAGGACCTGCCGCTGTCGCTCTACCAGATCCAGACCAAGTTCCGGGACGAGGCGCGTCCTCGTGCCGGGCTGCTGCGCGGCCGCGAGTTCACGATGAAGGACAGCTACTCCTTCGACGTCGACGACGCCGGCCTGGACAGGTCCTACGCCGCGCACCGCGACGCCTACATCCGCATCTTCGACCGGCTCGGCCTCGAGTACGCCATCGTCTCGGCGATGTCCGGCGCCATGGGTGGGTCGAGGAGCGAGGAGTTCCTGCACCCGACGGCGATCGGCGAGGACACCTTCGTCCGCTCGCCCGGCGGCTACGCGGCCAACGTCGAGGCGGTCACCACCGTCGTCCCCGACGAGATCCCGCTCGAGGGGCTGCCGGAGGCGCACGTCGAGGACACCCCCGACACCCCGACCATCGAGACGCTGGTCGCCGTCGCCCAGGAGATGTTCCCCGAGGCCGGCTACACCGCCGCCTCGACGCTGAAGAACGTCGTCGTCACCCTGGTGCACCCCGACGGCACCCGCGAGCCGCTGGTCATCGGCATCCCCGGCAACCGCGACGTCGACGCGAAGCGCCTGGAGGCGCAGGTCGCGCCGGCCGAGGTCGAGCCGTTCACCGAGTTCGACGAGCACCCGGCGCTGGTCAAGGGCTACATCGGCCCGCAGGTGCTCGGCAGCGAGAGCGAGTCGAAGATCCGGTACCTGGTCGACCCGCGCGTGGTCAGCGGCACCCGCTGGATCACCGGGGCCAACGCGCCGGGCAAGCACGTGTTCGACCTCGTCGCCGGCCGGGACTTCGCCTGGGACGGCGTCATCGAAGCCGCCGAGGTCCTCGCCGGCGACCCCGCGCCCGACGGCTCCGGACCGTTGGAGCTCGCCCGCGGCGTGGAGATGGGACACATCTTCCAGCTGGGCCGCAAGTACGCCGAGGCGCTGGACCTCAAGGTGCTCGACGAGAGCGGCAAGCTGGTCACCGTCACGATGGGCTCCTACGGCATCGGCGTCTCCCGCGCGGTGGCCGCGATCGCCGAGTCCACCCACGACGAGCTCGGCCTGGTCTGGCCCCGCGAGGTCGCCCCGGCCGACGTGCACGTCGTCGCCACCGGCAAGGACCCGGCGATCTTCGCGGCCGCCGAGACGCTGGCCGCGGAGCTGGTCGACGCCGGGCTGACCGTGCTCTACGACGACCGGCCGAAGGTGAGCCCGGGGGTGAAGTTCAAGGACGCCGAGCTGCTGGGCATGCCGACGATCGTCACCGTCGGCCGCGGCCTCGCCCAAGGCGTCCTGGAGCTGCGCGACCGGGCCACGGGCGAGCGCGAGGAGATCCCGGTCGACGGCGCGGGGGCCCGCGTGGTCGCCGCCGTCCGCGGCTGACCGGTGGGCCACGATCAGGTGACCTGATCCTGGCGCGTCCTCCCTCGTGGTCTGCGGTGGGGGAAGACGCTCCGCGGTGGGGGCGGACGACGTCCGGCGGGCTGCTCGCGGCGGGCGCGCTCACCCGGGCGGACCCGGCTGACTGCCTGCCCCGTCCGCGCGTCTGGCATCATGGAGTGTCGAACACGGCGGCAGCGGCCCTCTCACCACTGACGTCCGTGTCCCTGGCTCCGCCCCGGCGTACCCCCACACGTCGCTCCGGCGAGCAACCGAAACGCGTTCGAGGAGTACACCACCCACCGTGGCCACCAAGATCAAGCTCATGCGCCTGGGCAAGATGCGCGCGCCGTACTACCGCATCGTCGTCGCCGACGCCCGCACCAAGCGGGACGGCCGCTCGATCGAGACGATCGGCAAGTACCACCCGAAGGAGGAGCCGTCCTTCATCGAGGTCGACAGCGAGCGCGCGCAGTACTGGCTGGGTGTCGGCGCCCAGCCGACCGAGGCCGTCGCCGCCATCTTCCGGGTCACCGGTGACTGGCAGAAGTTCAAGGGCGAGGCCGCGCCGCCGCCCATGAAGGTCGCCGAGCCCAAGCCGGACAAGAAGGCCCTCTACGAGGCCGCCGTCCGCTCCGGCATGGACGAGCCGACCACGGACGCGACGACCGCCAAGAAGAAGGCGGCGCCGAAGAAGGCCGCCGAGGCTCCCGCCACCGAGGCCCCCGCCGCCGAGGCCCCCGCGGCCGACGCTGCTCCGGCCGAGACGCCGGCCGGGTAAGACGTGCTCGAAGAGGCGCTCGAGCACCTGGTCAAGGGCATCGTCGACAACCCCGACGACGTCACCGTCGACCTGCTCACCAACCGTCGCGGCAAGACCCTCGAGATCCGGGTGCACCCGGACGACCTCGGCAAGGTCATCGGCCGGGGCGGGCGCACCGCCAAGGCGCTGCGCCAGGTCATGACCGGCGTCGGCGGGCGGGGCCTCCGGGTCGACGTCGTCGACACCGACGGGCGCTGAGCACGAGCTCTTCGGGCACCAGCACGTGACACCGCAGAACGAACCCACCGACACCGTGGTGGTCGGCCGCATCGGCCGGCCCCACGGTGTCCGTGGTCTGGCCACCGTCGAGGTCCGCACCGACGACCCCGACCTCCGCTTCGCCCCCGGCGCGGTGCTGGCCACCGACCCGCCCGAGCGCGGCCCGCTGACCGTCGTCGACAAGCGGTGGCACAGCGGCACGCTGCTGCTGCAGCTCGCCGACGCCTCGGGCGCGGTCTACGACGTCCGCGAGGCCGTGGACGAGCTGCGCAACACCCTCCTGGTCGTCCCGATCGCGGAGCTGCCGGAGATCGAGGAACCCGACTCCTACTACGACCACCAGCTGGTCGGCCTGGCCGCCCGGCTGCCCGACGACTCGGTCCTCGGCGAGGTGACGGCGGTCCGCCACGAGGCGCAGGACCTGCTCGTCGTGCGGCGCGCGGAGGGCGGGGAGGCGCTGATCCCGTTCGTCTCCGCGATCGTGCCGACCGTCGACGTCGCCGGCGGTTTCCTGGTGGTGGACCCGCCCGAGGGGCTGCTCGACCTGTGAGCGGCGCTGTGACCGGCCGGCGCCGCCGGGCGGGAGCGAACCGGCGGGGATGCGCGTGACCTTCCGCATCGACGTCGTCACGATCTTCCCGGAGTACCTGGCGCCGCTGCGCCAGTCGCTGCTCGGCAAGGCCATCGAGCGCGGCCTGATCAGCGTCGGCGTGCACGACCTGCGCCAGTGGACCGACGACGTGCACCGCACCGTCGACGACGCCCCCTACGGCGGCGGCCCCGGCATGGTGATGAAGCCCGAGCCGTGGGGCCGCGCGCTGGACGCCGTCCGCCCACCCGGCACCCGGCTCGTCGTGCCGACCCCGGCCGGCCGGCCGTTCACCCAGCGGATGGCCGCCGAGTGGGCCACCGAGCCCGGGCTGGTCTTCGCCTGCGGCCGCTACGAGGGCATCGACCAGCGGGTCGCCGACTGGGCGGCCGACGCCGGGCCGGTCTCCGAGGTGTCGATCGGCGACTACGTGCTCGCCGGCGGGGAGTCCGCGGTGCTGGTGATGACCGAGGCCGTCACCCGGCTGATCCCCGGCGTCGTGGGCAACCGCGAGTCCGTCGAGTTCGACTCGCACGCCGACGGCCTGCTCGAGGGCCCCTCCTACACCCGGCCGGCCACGTGGCGGGGCCACGAGGTGCCCGGCGTGCTGCTCTCCGGCGACCACGCCGGCATCGCCCGCTGGCGGCGCGGGGAGTCGCTGCGCCGCACCGCGGCCCGCCGCCCCGACCTGCTCGCCGCGCTGCCCGACGACGCGCTCACCGACGCGGAGCGGGCGGCCCTCGCCGGTGAGTGAGCTCCGGACGGACGGGCGAGCGATCGTCCGGACGACGGCGCGCGTCGTCGTCCTCGACCCCGCCGGCCGGGTGCTGCTGATGGGCGCCCGGCTGCCCGACCCGTCGCTGCCGCCCGGCGAGGTGCTGTTCTGGTACACGCCCGGCGGGGGAGTGGAGGACGGCGAGACGCTGCGCGCGGCCGCCGTCCGCGAGCTCGCCGAGGAGATCGGGCTGCACGTCGGGACGGCCGCGCTGGAGGGGCCGGTCTGGCTGCGCCGGTACGTCGGGCCCTTCGGCGGCCAGGTGTACGACACCCGCGAGACGTACTTCGTGCTCCGCGACGTCGTCCACGACGTGGTGCCCGGGGCGCTCACCGAGCTGGAGCTGCTGGCCGACGAGCCGCACCGCTGGTGGTCGCCGGAGGAGCTCGCCACGAGTGCCGTGGACCTCGTGCCGGGGGATCTGCCCAGCCTGCTCGCCGAGCTGTCCGGCGGCCGGTGGACGGGGCCCCCGCGCGTCATCGCCTGAGGATGTGGCACAGTAGAGAGTCGCTGCTGACCGACGGCCGGGCTGTCGGGAGCTCCGCACCGGAGCCGCAGCACCCCGGAACGGACAGCCGGGGCGTTCCGCTGTCCGAACCGAGAACGAGCCACCTGAGACTGAGGACTGCCGAGATGAACACCCTGGACGCACTCGACGCCGACTCGCTGCGCGACGACATCCCCTCGTTCCGCCCGGGTGACACCGTCAAGGTGCACGTCCGCGTCATCGAGGGCAACCGCTCCCGCATCCAGGTCTTCCAGGGCGTCGTCATCCGCCGCCAGGGCGGTGGCATCCGCGAGACCTTCACCGTCCGCAAGGTCAGCTTCGGCGTCGGCGTGGAGCGCACCTTCCCGGTGCACACCCCGGTCGTCGAGAAGATCGAGGTGCTCACCCGCGGTGACGTGCGTCGCGCCAAGCTGTACTACCTCCGTGAGCTGCGCGGCAAGGCCGCCAAGATCAAGGAGAAGCGCGAGACGGTCGCGCGCTGACCTCTCCGCGAGGACACGCCTGACAGCCGGCCCGACCGGCTGGATCTCGGCGGGTCCCCTGCGCCGTACGCTGCTCCTGATGAGCAGCGACCGGCCCGGGGGGCCCGCCGACGTCGTTCCGGGGGAGCCGGACCCCGACGAGACGCCCGCGGGTGGCACCGGGGCGACGCCGTCGGCCGGCGGCCGCCGCGCCCGCCGGCCGGACGCGAAGAAGGGCTCGCTGCTGCGCGAGCTGCCGGCCCTGCTGCTGATCGCCTTCGTGCTGGCGCTGATCGTCAAGACCTTCTTCGTGCAGGCCTTCTTCATCCCGTCCGGATCGATGGAGCAGACGCTGCACGGCTGCACCGGCTGCACCGGTGACCGGGTGCTGGTGAACAAGGTGCCCTACTGGTTCGGTGAGCCCGAGCCCGGCGACATCGTCGTCTTCCGCGGGCCGGACACCTGGACGGCGGAGATCTCGGTCGAGGAGCCGGACAACTGGTTCAACGGGGCGCTGCTGTGGCTCGGCCGGGCGATCGGCGTCGCGCCGCCCAGCGAGGACGACTTCGTCAAGCGGGTGATCGCCACCGAGGGCCAGACGGTGCAGTGCTGCGACACCGAGGGCCGGGTCACCGTGGACGGCGAACCGCTCGAGGAGCCCTACATCTTCGAGGACACCCCGATCGAGAGCCGCGCCTTCGGCCCGGTGACCGTGCCCGACGGGCGGCTGTGGGTCATGGGCGACCACCGCTCGGCGTCGGCGGACTCGCGGTCGCACGTGGGCGACGAGTACGCCGGCACCATCGCCGTCGACGACGTCATCGGCAAGGCGGCGGTCATCGTCTGGCCGCTGGGCCGGTTCGGCCTGCTCGGCTCACCCGACATCCAGGGCACCGAGGCCGCGGCGGCGGTCCCGGCGATGCCCGCCGACGGTGGGGCGAGCCCGGTGGGCGCCGTCGCCGTCCTGCCGTACGCGGTGGGCCTGGCGGGCGCGGTGCCGGTGACGGCGTGGCGACGCCGGTCGAGGGCCGGGCGCACCGAACGGTAAATGGCGCGCCGTTTCCGGTGTGACTCACCACAACTGCAGATCCGTTTTCCGGCCCATCCCGGAAATGCGACTGGAAATGTGTTCAAGCAACCGTTTCACCCTTCCGATGGGGACAGGGCACCGTCCCGGAAGTGAAACGGAGTCTGTTGTGTCTGCACCTGTGGCGAGCACCGCCCGCGGCGTCACCCGCGTGCTCCTCCTCGCCGACGCGCCCGTCCTGCGCCGGGGGCTGGTCAGCATGATCAACGAGACCGCCGGCATGCAGTCGGTGGGCACCCCCGGCGAACTGCGCCGCGCGCTCACGCTGGTCGAGACCGCCCGCCCCGACGCCGTCGTGGTGGAGCTGGGCTCCGGCCGGGCCGCGACCCTCAACGCCTGCCGCGACCTGCGCCGCCGGTTCCCGCGCGTCGCGATCGTCGCCCTGGCCACCTCCGAGGACCCCGCCGTGGTCAACGAGGCCCTCGCCGCCGGCATCCGCGGCTACCTGATGGTCAACACCTCGCCGACGCTGCTCGGCTGGGCGATCCTGGCCGCCCGCGCGGGCCGCGTCGTCGTCGACCCGCAGATCCGCCGGGTGGAACCGTCCGCGCTGCCCGCGGCCAAGCCGTTCGCCCCGGAGGTGCCGCTGACCCGGCGCGAGCAGGACGTGCTCGACGAGCTCCTGCAGGGCCAGTCGAACCGGCAGATCGGCCGCAACCTGTTCATCAGCGAGGACACCGTGAAGTCCCACGTGAAGGCCATCCTGCGCAAGCTGGGGGCCCGCGACCGGGCGCACGCCGTCTCCCTGGTGCTCTCCTCGCGCACCCCGGGCTGCACCTGCGGCGCGCACGCGCTGCGGGACGCCGAGCCCGACGTGACCGCCGACGTCTGACCCACCGCACCTCCTCGGCTCCGACGGGCCGGCCCCTCGCGGGGGGGCCGGCCCGCGGTGCGTCCGGGGGCCGGTCGCGGTGTCGGCGCGCCGTCGTACTGTCGTGCCGCGATGGCTGCTCGTCCTCCCTCCACCCGCGCCGCTGCGGCGGTCCGTGCCCGCCGCACGGTTGCCGACGACCGGCCCGACGCGCTCTGGGACATGGAGCGCGCGCTGCGCCGGCGGGGCTTCGAGGCGATCGCCGGCGCCGACGAGGCGGGCCGGGGGGCCTGCGCCGGTCCGCTGGTCGCCGCCGCCTGCGTCCTGCCGTCCGGACGGCGGGGACGGGTGCCCGGACTGGCCGACTCGAAGCTGCTCACCGCCGCCACCCGCGAGCGGGTGTACGCCGAGATCGTCGACCGCGCGGTGGCCTGGTCGGTCGTCGTCCTCCCGGTCGAGGACCTCGACGCGCGGGGCATGCACGTCACCAACATCGAGGCGCTGCGCCGCGCCGTCTCGATGCTCGACCCCGGCCCGGACTACGTGCTGACCGACGGTTTCCCCGTGCCGGGGCTCGCCCGGCCGGGGCTGGCCGTCTGGAAGGGCGACCGGGTGGCCGCCTGCGTCGCCGCCGCGTCCGTGCTGGCCAAGGTGACCCGGGACCGGATCATGCTCGACCTGCACGCGCGCTGGCCGGAGTACGACTTCGCCGGCCACAAGGGCTACATCACCGAGGTGCACACCGCCGCGCTGGAGCGGCACGGACCGTGCCCGGAGCACCGGATGCGGTACGTCAACGTGGCCCGCGCGCGCGACGCGCACGCCGCTCGGACGGCCCACCTGACCGGTTCGGACGGCATGGTCGATGATGGGGCCATGCGTCCTGTGTCCCGAGCCCTGATGAGCACCGAGGACCGATGAGCACCGAAGACCTCGAGAAGTACGAGACCGAGATGGAGCTGCAGCTCTATCGCGAGTACCGGGACATCGTCCGGCAGTTCACCTACGTGGTGGAGACCGAGCGCCGGTTCTACCTGGCCAACTCCGTGGACCTTCAGGTTCGGGAGGCCGGCGGCGAGGTCTACTTCGAGCTGAAGCTCTCCGACGCCTGGGTGTGGGACATGTACCGCCCCGCCCGGTTCGTGCGGAACGTGCGGGTTCTGACGTTCAAGGACGTCAACGTCGAGGAGCTCGACAAGCCGGACCTCGAGCTGCCGGACGGCCCGCGCCTGCCGTAGCCCGGCGGCGTCCACAGGCCCCGGCGCCCTCCACAGATGGGCGCCGGCCCTGGGACGGCCCGCGGCGGCGCGGCACGGTCGGGGAGTGCCTCCTCCTGCTGACCTCGGTGCCCGCGGCGAGCGGATCGCCGTCGCCTACCTGACCGACTCCGGGTTGCGCGTCCTCGACCGCAACTGGCGCTGCCGGGAGGGCGAGCTCGACGTCGTCGCCCGCGACCGGGACGCCCTCGTCTTCTGCGAGGTGAAGACCCGGCGGGGCACCGGCTACGGCCATCCCGTCGAGGCGGTGACGCCGGCCAAGCAGCGCCGGCTCCGGGTGCTGGCGCAGCGCTGGCTGGCGGCGCACGACGAGCACGCACCGGAGGTCCGGTTCGACGTCGTCGGCGTCCTCGTGCGGCCCGGGCGCCCGGCCCTGGTGACGCACCTCCCGGCGGCGTTCTCGTGACGCTGGCACGCACCTGGTCGGTCGGGCTCGCCGGGGTCCAGGGGGCGATGGTGGAGGTGGAGGTCGACATCGCCGCGGGGCTGCCCGGGGTGGTCCTCGTCGGCCTGCCCGACGCGGTGGTGCGGCAGTCGGTGGACCGGGTGCGGGCGGCGGTGGTCAACGCCGGCGGCGAGTTCCCGGCCCGGCGGATCACCATCGGGCTCTCCCCGGCCTCGATGCCGAAGCAGGGGAGCGGCTTCGACCTCGCCCTGGCCGCGGCGGTGCTCGCGGCCGGGGGCGCGGTGCGCCGCCGGGCGGTCGACCGGCTGGTGCTGCTCGGCGAGCTCGGGCTGGACGGATCGGTGCGGGCGATCCGCGGCGTGCTGCCCGCCGTGCTCGCCGCCGCGCGGGCGGGGCACCGCCAGGTGGTCGTACCGGCGGCCAACGCGGCCGAGGCGGCGCTGGTCGAGCGGATCGAGGTGCTCGCGGTGGAGAGCCTCGCGCAGCTGGTCGGGCACCTGCGCGGGGAGACGGTGCTGCGGCCGCACGAGCGGGGGCCGCTGCCCGCGCAGCCGCCGGTGCCCGACCTGGGCGACGTCGTCGGCCAGGCCGCCGGGCGGCGTGCGGTCGAGGTCGCCGCGGCCGGGGGGCACCACCTCTTCCTCAGCGGGCCGCCGGGCGCGGGGAAGACGATGCTCGCCGAGCGGCTGCCCGGACTGCTGCCCGAGCTCGACGAGCAGGCGGCGCTGGAGGTCACCGCCATCCACTCGATCGCCGGCACCCTGCCGCCGGAGGCCCCGCTGGTCACCCGGCCCACCTTCGAGGCGCCGCACCACTCGGCGACGATGGCCGCGCTCATCGGCGGCGGCTCGGGCCAGATCCGCCCCGGCGCGCTGTACCGCGCCCACCGCGGCGTGCTGTTCGTGGACGAGGCACCGGAGTTCCCGCGGGCGGTCCTCGACACCCTCCGCCAGCCGCTGGAACGGGGGCAGGTGACCATCCACCGGGCGGCCGGCTCCGCGACCTTTCCCTGCCGGGCGCAGCTGGTCCTGGCAGCGAACCCCTGCCCATGCGCGAGCGCCGCCGGCGACACCGCGTGCACCTGCAGCCCGCTGGAGCGGCGGCGCTACCAGTCGCGGCTGTCCGGGCCGCTGCTCGACCGCGTCGACCTCCGGGTGGAGCTGCCGCCGGTCACCCGGGCGGCATGGCTCGACGGGCTGGGCGCACCTGAGGCGACCGCCGTGGTCGCCGAGCGGGTCCGCCGGGCGCGGGCGGCGGCGGGGGAGCGGCTGGCCGGCACCGGCCTGGGGCTCAACAGCCAGGTGCCCGGCCGGATGCTGCGCGAGCGGTTCGCCGTGCCCCGGCCGGCGTTGCGGCTGGCCGAGCGCGCCCTGGAACGGGGCTCGCTGTCGGTGCGCGGCTTCGACCGGGTGGTCCGCGTCGCGTGGACGCTCGCCGACCTGGCCGGTCGGACCGTGCCCGGCCCCGACGAGGTGGCCGAGGCCCTCGGCATGCGGCTGCAGCGGAGTGCGGCGTGAACCTGGACGAGGACCTCGAGGAGGCAGCCGGCACCGCCGCCGTCCCGGGGACGGCGCAACCCGGGGTGCGGCGCGCGCGGGCGTGGCTGAGCCGGGCGGTCGAGCCGGGGACGATCGACCTCTGGCGCTACGTCGAGGACGTGGGGCCGGTCGACGCCGTGCGACGCCTGCGGGCCGGCACCGCGCCCGAGCGGATCCGGTCGCTGGTGGGCGCCCGGGCGCACGAGGACGCCACGCTGGCCGACCTGCGGCGCGCCGAACGCTGCGCGGCCCGCTTCGTGGTCCCGGAGGACGACGAGTGGCCCGCGTACCCGCTGCACGCGCTCACCGTGGCCGTGGCCGGGGAGCCCGTCGAACCGCGGCACCAGTCCGACCGGACGCGGGCACCGGTGCCACCGATGGGCCTGTGGGTGCGCGGCCCGGCCCGGCTCGACGTGGTGACCGACCGCTCGGTGGCGGTCGTCGGCTCCCGCGCCTCCTCGGCATACGGCGAGCACGTCGCCGCCGAGCTCGGCCACCAACTGGGTGAGCGCGGCTGGACCGTCGTCTCGGGCGGCGCGTACGGGATCGACGCCGCCGCCCACCGTGGTGCGCTGGCCGCCGGGGTGCCGACGGTCGCGGTGCTGGCCTGCGGTGTCGACCGGGTCTACCCCGCGGCGCACGGGGCGCTCTTCGCCCGGATCGCCGAGTCCGGCCTGCTGGTGAGCGAGTGGCCGCCCGGCTGCGCGCCGCTGCGGCACCGGTTCCTCGTCCGCAACCGGCTGATCGCGGGGCTCACCCGGGGCACGGTGGTCGTCGAGGCGGCGGCCCGGTCGGGGGCGCAGGCGACGGCCACCCGCGCCCGGACGCTCAGCCGGCCGGTGATGGTGGTGCCGGGGCCCGTCACCTCCGCGCTCTCGGTGGGCTGCCACGAGCTGCTCCGGGACGAGGAGGCCGGCGCGATACTCGTCACCTCGGCGGCGCACGTCGTCGAGGCGGTCGGCGGCATCGGCACCGACCTGGCGCCGCCTGTTGAGCGGCCGGCGTCCCCGCGGGACGGGCTCTCCGACCTCGCGGCCCGGGTGCTGGACGCCTGCCCGGTACGCATCGGGGTCAGCCCCGAGCGGCTGGCGAGCATCGCCGGCTGCGACGTCCTGGAGGTGCTGAAGGTGCTCCCGTCGCTGGAGCTGGCCGACCTCGTCCAGTGGACCGGCACCGGCTGGCGGCTGGCCCCGCCGCCGAAGCCCCCCGGCGCGGCGGCTTGACCGGCGCCGGGCGCCGACGGACGGTGCCCCCGTGGCCACTCCCAGCACCGCAGAGGTCCGCGCCGGGCTGCCCCCGGCGCTGGCCGAGGCGCTGGCCGGCTACGAGGAGCACCTGAGCGCGCAGCGCGACCTGTCGGAGAACACCGTCCGGAGCTACGTCGGTGACGTCGCCCGGCTGCTGGACCACCTCGCCCGGCGCAGCGGGACGCAGCCGCACGACCTCGACCTCGCCACCCTGCGGAGCTGGCTCGCGCAGGGCCGCACCCGCGGGCACAGCCGCTCGACCACCGCGCGGCACGCCTCGGCCGCCCGGTCGTTCACCGCCTGGCTGCGCCGGGCCGCGCTCATCGCCGAGGACGTCGGTCAGCGGCTGGTCAGCCCCAAGGCGCACCGGACCCTGCCCGACGTGCTGGCGGCCGACCAGGCCCGGGCGCTGGTCGAGACCGCCGCCGGGGACGACGAGCCGGTCCGGCTGCGCGACGCCGTCGTGCTGGAGCTGCTCTACGCCAGCGGGATCCGGGTGAGCGAGCTCGTCGGGCTGGACGTCGACGACGTCGACCGCGGCCGCCGGCTGCTCCGGGTGCTGGGCAAGGGCCGCAAGGAGCGCAGCGTGCCCTACGGGGTGCCGGCCGAGCGCGCGCTGGACGCCTGGCTCGCCCGCGGCCGTCCGGCGCTCGCCACGCCCGACTCCGGGCCGGCGCTGCTGCTGGGGTTGCGCGGCCGGCGGCTGGACGCCCGGGAGGCCCGCCGCACGGTGCACGCCGCGACCGCCGGCGTCCCGGGGGCGCCGGACATCGGCCCGCACGGGCTGCGGCACTCCGCCGCCACGCACGTGCTGGAGGGCGGCGCGGACCTTCGCTCCGTCCAGGAGCTGCTGGGCCACGCTAGCCTCGCGACGACGCAGATCTACACGCACGTGACGGTCGACCGGCTCCGTGCTGTCCACGCCCAGGCGCACCCCCGTGCCTGAGCTCGGCGGCCGGGTCGCGGAGCGGACGACGGCAGTCATGACCACGCGGGACCACGGACGGTGCCCGCGCAGCACGACCGAGGAGCGCGACCGTGTCTGAGGCAACCATCCGCCGCATCGACGAGTCCGGAGAGGACGCCGATGCCCTGCTGCACGACCTGTGGGCGCGGTACGTCGACGGCCGGGACTCCGCGCTCCGGGACCGGTTGATCCTGCACTACGCGCCGCTGGTCAAGTACGTCGCCGGCCGGGTCGGCAGCGGCCTGCCCGCCCACGTCGAGCAGGCCGACCTCATCTCCTACGGCACCTTCGGGCTCATCGACGCGATCACCCGCTTCGAGCCGACCCGCGAGGTGAAGTTCGAGAGCTACGCGATGTCCCGGATCCGCGGCGCCATCATCGACGAGCTCCGCAACACCGACTGGATCCCGCGGTCGGTGCGCGTCAAGGCCCGCCAGTTCGAGCGCACCGTCGCAGAGCTGGAGAGCAAGCTGCACCGGACGCCGTCGGACGAGGAGGTCGCCGACGCCATGGACATGGACGTCGAGGACATCCGGAAGTTCCTCGGCCAGCTGTCCCTGGTCAACGTCGTCGCGCTCGACGAGCTGCTCACCGACGACGACGGCGGCTCGCCGCGCCTGGGTGACACCCTGCGGGACCCCGGCGCGCTGGACCCGCAGGCGATGGCCGAGCACGGCGAGGCCCGGCAACTGCTCGCCCGCGCCGTGGAGCAGCTGCCCGAGCGGGAGAAGGTCGTCGTCTCCCTCTACTACTTCGAGGGGCTCACGCTCGCCGACATCGGCCGCGTCCTCGGCGTCACCGAGAGCCGGATCTGCCAGCTGCACACCAAGGCCGTCCTGCACCTGCGCACCAAGCTCGCCGACATCGCGTGATGGCGGCCGCGGGAGCATGACCGGCCCGCCCCGGGTGGGGTCGGGTCGGGTCGGGTAACACCGGCCTCGACGCCCGGCTGAACCGAGAGCTGAGCGCCCACAACAGGGCCGCCTCCGGGGCGAGGACCAGCTCTGGCTGACGGTGCAGCCGATCGACGAGGACGGCGAGCTCATCGGCGGGCTCAGCGGCTGGAACCGGGGCACCTGCGTGGGCGTCGCCATGCTCGGGATCCGCGAGAGCGCCCGCCGGGACGGCCTCGGCAGCCGGCTGCTCCGCACCGCCGAGGAGGCGGCCGTGCAGCGCGGCTGCCGGCAGGTGGTGCTGTTGTCGTCCACCTCCCAGGCGCCCGGTTTCTACCGGCGGCAGGGCTACGCGGAGACCGGCCGCCGCACCCAGAGCCTGCCCAACATCGGGCAGGCCGACGTGCACTTCGTCAATCACCTGGCCTGAGCGCAGCCGCCGCCTCGTGCCGGTCGGCCTCCGTCGGCGGATAGCGTCGTGCCGGTGGACGACGTGCTCGCCGTGCTCGCAGACCGGCACGGCCTCGAGGACCGGGCGGGCACGTCCCCCGATGGACTTCCGGAGCGGTACCTCTACTCGGCTGACATGGGCTACCGGTACGGATTCGGTCGCTGGTGGGGTAACCCTGAGGTCTCGACCACGGACGTGTGGGTCCTCCTCAACCCCGCGACAGGTGACACCGAGCGGCGCCGCCGTCCGACGCTGGAACGGTGCATCGCCCGCAGCGGCGCCGTCGGCCGGAGCGGTCTCGTGGTCGTGAACCTCTTCGCCCTGCGGCACACGGATCCGCAGGTCCTGCGGCGGGCAGCGGACCCGGTCGGGCCGGCGAACGACGACGCTCTGCGGCTCTTCACGGCCGCGGCCCCGAGGACCATTGCCGCCTGGGGTGCGGGAGGAGCTCTCCATGCCAGGTCACGCGCTGTCGCGCCCCTCCTGGACCAGCCGCTCTGCCTGGGTACGACGGCTGGGGGTGAGCCGCGGCACCCGCTGTACGTGTCCTCGGACGCCGGACTCCGTCCCTGGGCCCCACCCGGGGGTCCCGGGCATTGAACGGCAGCAGGCGGAGCCGGGGCGGCCGGAGCAGCGCGAGCGGGTCCAGGTAGTCCTCGCCCCGGCGCAGCCCCCAGTGCAGGCACGCCGCGGCCGGGCAGCCCTCGTGCCCGGTCGCCAGCACCCCGATCGGCGAGCCGCGTGCCACCGCCTGACCCGCGCCGACGGCCGGGTCGACCGGCTCGTACGTCGTCCGCAGGCCGCCGGCGTGGTCGATGCTCACCACCGGCCGCCCGGCCACCATCCCGGCGAAGACGACGACGCCGTCGCCCGCCGACCGCACCGCCGAGCCGGGCGTGCCGAGGAGGTCGACGCCCCGGTGCCCCGGCCCGTACCGGTGCGGGGGTGGCTCGAACGGCCGGCCCACCACCGGCTCCCCGGGCAGCGGCGGGGTCCAGGCGGCGGGGCCGCCCGGGGAGGCGATCGGAGGCGCCGGTCCGGCGGTCGCTCCGGCCGGCGCCAGCACGGCGACGGCGACCAGCGCGAGCACGACCGCGAGCGAGGACCTCATGCGGCGACCCTGAAAGGGGGAGGGCCCGCGACGGCAGGCGCGGACCGGATCTGTGGAGGGGCCCGGGAACTGGGGAAAAGGCCCGGCAGGCGTCGCGTATGCTGTCCGGTGCGGCCCGTCCGACGGGTCGACTTCGCGCGTCCTTCTCCCGCCGATCGGCGGGGCAGTCGCCACCTCGGTCCCGGCCCAGCCGGGGGAGTGGTGCCGCAGGACGCCAGGGCGGGCGCCAACCGGAGCCCGCGACAACCGGAATCAGCGCGGCCCTGCGGCCGCGCGCAGACGCAGAGAGGCTGCGATATGGCAGTCGTCAGCATGAAGCAGCTGCTCGACAGCGGCGTGCACTTCGGGCACCAGACCCGTCGCTGGAACCCGAAGATGAAGCGCTTCATCTTCACCGAGCGCAACGGCATCTACATCATCGACCTGCAGCAGACGCTCGGGTACATCGACAACGCCTACGAGTTCGTCAAGCAGACGGTCGCCCACGGCGGCTCGATCCTGTTCGTCGGCACCAAGCGCCAGGCGCAGGAAGTCGTCGCCGAGCAGGCCACCCGCGTAGGCATGCCCTACGTCAACCAGCGCTGGCTGGGCGGCATGCTCACCAACTTCCAGACCGTCTTCAAGCGGCTGGAGCGGCTCAAGGAGCTCGAGGACCTCGAGCAGACCGGCGCCCTGGTCAGCCTCTCCAAGAAGGAGCAGCTGGTCCTCAGCCGCGAGAAGGCCAAGCTCGAGCGCAGCCTCGGCGGTATCCGCGACATGAAGAAGGTGCCCAGCGCCATCTGGATCGTGGACACCAAGAAGGAGCACATCGCCGTCGGCGAGGCGCGCAAGCTCAAGATCCCGGTCGTCGCGATCCTCGACACCAACTGCGACCCGGACGAGGTCGACTACAAGATCCCGGGCAACGACGACGCGATCCGCAGCATCGCGGTGCTGACCCGGGTCATCGCCGACGCGGTCGCCGAGGGCCTGATGGCCCGCTCGGCCGCCCAGGCCAACGCCGGTCGCGAGGACGGCGGCGAGCCGGCCGTGGCCGCCGGCGAGCCGCTGGCCGACTGGGAGCGCGAGCTGCTGACCGGCGGCACCGCCGACGAGCAGGCCGCCGCCACCCCGCCGGCCGAGCCGGCCGCCGCGACCCCGCTGCCCGAGACCCCGGCCGAGCCGGCCGACGTCACCGTCGGCCAGGTCGCCCCGGTCGAGGACGTCCCCGCCACCACCGGTGGCAAGGAGAACAACGCCGTCTGACGGTCCGGCGCCGTCCCTGCCGCACGAGCGGCAGGGACGGCGCCGCCGCGGCTCCCCGCATCTTCGACACACCAGAGGAAGTGACATGGCTGAGTTCACCGCAGCCGACGTCAAGCGTCTCCGCGACGCCACCGGCGCCGGGATGATGGACTGCAAGAAGGCCCTGACCGAGGCCGACGGCGACTACGACAAGGCCGTCGAGTTCCTGCGGGTCAAGGGCGCCAAGGACGTCGGCAAGCGCCTGGAGCGCTCCACCACCAACGGTGCCGTCGTCAGCAAGGACGGCGCGCTGCTGGAGCTCGACTGCGAGACCGACTTCGTCGCCAAGAACGCCGACTTCGTCGCGCTCGCCGAGCGCCTGCTCGCGATCGGCCTGGAGCACAAGCCGGCCGACGCCGAGGGCCTGCTGAACACCGAGGTCGACGGCCAGACCGTCGCCGCGCTGGTCGAGGGCGAGTCCGCCCGGATCGGCGAGAAGCTGGTGCTCAGCCGCTTCGCCGCCTTCGAGGGCAGCACCGCCACCTACCTGCACAAGCGGGCCACCGACCTGCCCCCGGCCATCGGTGTCGCCGTGCAGTACTCCGGTGGCTCCGAGGAGGCTGCCCGCAGCCTGGCGATGCACATCGCCGCCGCGCGGCCGCGCTACCTCACCCGCGAGGAGGTCCCGGCCGAGGCGGTCGAGACCGAGCGCCGCGTGGCCGAGCAGACCGCCAAGGAGGAGGGCAAGCCCGAGCAGGCGATCACCAAGATCGTCGAGGGTCGGGTCAACGCCTACTACAAGGACTTCGTCCTGCTCGAGCAGCCGTCGATCACCGAGCCCAAGCGCACGGTCAAGCAGATCGTCGACGAGGCGGGTCTGACCGTCGAGCGCTTCGCGCGCTTCGAGGTCGGCCAGGCCTGAGCCGCACCCGGTACCGATGACCGGCCCCGTTCCCCTCGTGGGACGGGGCCGGTCGTCTGTCCGCCGCCCGTCCGCGACCCGCGCTCGGCAGGAGCGGGGCACCGGGATGCGGCAGGATCACACTCCACCGACAGCACCCATCGACACCAAGCCAGGGATGAATCGTTGACCGACACCACCGCGCCGCTGTCCGCCCCCACCGCCTTCCAGCCGGCCGACGGGAGCGGCTACCAACGCGTGCTGCTCAAGCTCTCCGGTGAGTCCTTCGGCGGCGGCAAGGTCGGGGTCGACGCCGACGTCGTCCGGGGCATCGCGGAGCAGCTCGCCGAGGTCGTCTCGCGGGGTACGCAGATCGCCGTCGTCATGGGTGGCGGCAACTTCTTCCGCGGCGCGGAGCTCTCCCAGGCCGGCATGGACCGCACCAAGGCCGACTACATGGGCATGCTCGGCACGGTCATGAACTGCCTGGCCCTGCAGGACTTCTGCGAGAAGGCTGGCCTGGAGACGCGGGTCCAGTCGGCCATCACCATGGGTCAGGTCGCCGAGCCCTACATCCCGCGCAAGGCGATCCGGCACCTGGAGAAGGGCCGGCTGGTCATCTTCGGCGCCGGCGCCGGGATGCCCTACTTCTCCACCGACACCGTCGCCGCGCAGCGCGCCCTGGAGATCGAGTGCCAGGTGCTGCTCATGGGCAAGAACGGTGTCGACGGCGTCTACGACGACGACCCGCGCACCAACCCCGACGCCGTCATGTACGACGACCTCGACTACGCCACCGTGCTGGCCAAGCAGCTCAAGGTGGCCGACGCGACGGCGATCAGCCTCTGCATGGACAACCAGATGCCGATCGTCGTGTTCGACCTGCTGCGCGACGGCAACATCGCCCGTGCAACCGCAGGTGAGAGGATCGGCACGCTGATCAGTCAGCCGGCCTGACCGGCCGGCCGCCGGCGCAACCACGAGGACGACGGCCCGACGAGCTCCCCACCGCGGGGAGCCGGCCGCAGGAGGGACTACCCGTGATCGACGACACCCTGCTCGACGCCGAGGAGCGGATGGACAAGGCCCTCTCGGTGGCGCGCGAGGACCTGGGCTCGGTCCGCACCGGACGGGCCGCGCCCTCGATGTTCAACAAGATCGTCGTGGACTACTACGGCGCCTACACGCCGGTGCCGCAGATGGCCTCCATCACCGTGCCCGAGGCGCGGATGGCGGTCATCAAGCCCTACGACATGAGTCAGATGGGCGCCATCGAGAAGGCGATCCGCGACAGCGACCTCGGCGTCAACCCGACCAACGACGGCCAGCTCCTGCGCGTGGTCTTCCCCCAGCTGACCGAGGAGCGCCGCCGCGACCTGGTGAAGCAGGCGCGCGCCAAGGGCGAGGACGCCAAGGTCGCCATCCGCAACATCCGCCGGCGGGCCAAGGAGGAGCTCGACCGCATCGTCAAGGACGGCGAGGCGGGCGAGGACGACGTGCGCCGCGCGGAGAAGGAGCTCGACGACCTCACCGCCAAGCACACCCAGGGCATCGACGACGCGGTGAAGACCAAGGAGAGCGAGCTGCTCGAGGTCTGACCTCGTCGCGGCCACACGCCCATGACGCCTCCCTCCGCCGACCGTCCGCGCTCGCTGCGCGCGGGTACCGAGCCGTCGTCACGGCGCGGTGCCCGGACGCCGGGCGCGGACCGGCGGGACGACGACACCGGTCCGGTGCCGCGTGCGACGTCGCGACCGCTCCCTCCGCTCCCTCCGCGCCCGCTGGTGCCGGTTCGCGACGACGCGGGGCCCCCGCCGTCGGCGGACGACGTCCCCACGGCGACGGCGATGCCGCTGCCCGAGAAGCTCGCGCAGCTGCCCACCACGGAGCAGCCGGTGAGCCGCGCCGGGCGGAACCTGCAGGCGGCCATCGGCGTCGGTCTCGGGCTGGTCGGCCTGGTCCTGGCGTCGCTGTTCCTGTGGCGGCCGGCCTTCCTCGGCCTGCTGGTCGCCGCGATCCTCGTGGCGGTCGTGGAGCTGACGCGGGCGCTGGGCAGGGGCGGGTACTCCGCCCCGCTCGTGCCGCTGCTCGTCGGTGCCTTCGCCATGGAGGCCCTCGCCTGGAGCCGCGGCCCCACGGGGCTGCTCACCGGCTTCCTGCTCACCGCGGTGGCCGTGCTGCTCTGGCGGCTCGCCGGAGGACCGGTCGGCTACCGCCGGGACGCCGCCGCAGGGGTCCTCGTCGCGCTCTACGTCCCGCTGCTGGCCGGTTTCGCGGTCCTGCTCCTGGTGCCCGAGGACGGCGCGCTGCGGGTGCTCGCGTTCATCGCGACGGTGGTGGCCAGCGACGTCGGGGGCTACGCCGCCGGCGTGCTGTTCGGCAAGCACCCGATGGCGCCCTCGATCAGCCCCAAGAAGTCCTGGGAGGGCATGGCCGGCTCCGTGCTCGCCTGCATGGCCATGGCCACCCCGATCCTGGTGTTCGGGCTGGACGCGCCCTGGTGGGGCGGGCTGGTCTTCGGCGCCGCGCTCGCGGTCTCCGCCACGGTGGGCGACCTCGCCGAGTCGCTGATCAAGCGCGACCTCGGCATCAAGGACATGGGTGACCTGCTGCCCGGTCACGGCGGGATCATGGACCGGCTGGACTCGCTGCTGCCGTCGGCGGCCGCGGCGTACCTGCTGCTGACCCTGCTCGCGCCGGTCTGAGTCACACCGGGCGGTCCACCGCCCAGGTGGTGCCGACCTGCTCGAACCCGTGGCGGGCGTACCAGTGCCGCGGCCAGTCGCCCCCCGCGGCCTCGAGCACCACCAGGTCGCAGCCGGCGTCGGCGGCCAACTCGAGGGTCCGGGTCAGCACCACGCCGGCGTGACCGCGCCCGCGGGCGGCCGGATCGGTGAGCACCGACTCCACCGCCGCGGTGGCGCCGTCGACCCGCAGCTGGCCGGCGGCCACGACCCGGCCCTCCTCCCGGACGGCGACGTCGGTGACGGCGACGACCCGGTCGTTGAGCTCCTCCCGCGCGATCAGCTGGGCCACCACCGCGTCGAGCCGGCTCCCCAGCGAGGCCAGCCCCGCCCGCCAGGAGCGCTCCCACAGGTCGTGCACCTCGCGCTGGTCGACCACCTCCGCCCGGGCACCGGACCCGGGCACCGGTAGATCGGTGCGGCGGGCCATGAGCACCAGCTCCTCGGCGTTCCAGCCGCGGCCGGTCAGCGCGGCGGCGACCGGCGCCGCGCCCGGCCAGGCCAGCAGCGCCGCGAGGTGCGGCCATCCCGCGTTGCCGCCCACCTCCTCGGCCGCCGCCTCGACGGTCGCGGCGTCCACCGGCTCGGCGACGATCAGCCGGTTGTTGTCCCGGGAGTGCGGGACGTCGGGGTCGAGCACCGCCACGCCGCCGGGCACGTCGCCCACGCCCACGGCCCGCCGGACGGGGACCGAGGTGTAGAACGCCAGCGCCCGGGCGAGGGCGTCCCCGGGGGCAGGGAGTACGGGCACCGCCGGCGGGCGGTAGGGCACGACGGCGACGACCGCGCCGGTCGGCAACGGGCCGTACAGGTGCGGGAACAACGCGCCGGCCGGGTCGTCGGGGTGCCCGGGCTCGAACCGCACCGGGTCGGGCAGCCGGGACGGGTCGACGACGAGCAGCGCGAGATCGCGGCGGCCGGGGAACAGCCGGCCCGCGGGCAGGTGCACCTGCGCCGGCGTCGAGAGGTGCACGAAGCCGGCCGCGTCCGGCCGGATGCCGCCGGCGGCCAGGGCGGCCCGCCAGGCGGTCGGCTCGATCAGGTGGAGGAGGACGTCGGGCTGCACCTCTGCGATCCTGCCCGGATGGCAGCCGAGGATCTCGACCGGATCGCCCGTGGGTACCGCTCGTTCGCGGCCGAGGCCCGGTCGTCGTCCCCGCGCTACGCCGAGCTCGCCGCGCACGCCGCCGGCTCCCCGACCGTGCTCGCGTTCCTCGCCGGGCTGCCCACCGGCAAGCGGCAGCCCAACCTGCTCTTCGCGGCGCTGCAGTTCCTCGGCGGCGCGCCGGCCGACGGCGCGGAGCTGGACCGCCGCGTCGCCGACGACGCCGAGCGGCTGCGGGCCACCGTGCTGGCCCGCGCCACCCAGACCAACGAGCCGGCGCGGTGTGGGGCGTTGCTGCCGGTCCTCGGGCTGCTCGACGCCCCGCTGACGCTGGTCGAGGTGGGCGCCTCCGCCGGTCTGTGCCTCTACCCCGACCGGTACGGCTACGACTACGACGGCGTCCGGGTGGGGCCGGAGGACGCGCTGCGGATCGTCGTCACCACCTCCGGCGGGGTGCCCGTGCCCCGGGCGCTGCCGCGGGTGGTCGCCCGCATCGGCATCGACCTGAACCCGCTGGACCCGGGCGACACCGACGACCGGGCCTGGCTGCGCGCGCTGGTCTGGCCCGGTCCGGCGGCCGAGGAGCGGCTGCGCCGGCTGGACGCGGCGGCGGAGGTGGCCGCGCGGGAGCCGGCCACGATGCTCCGCGGTGACCTCCTCGACCGGCTGCCCGACGCCCTGGAGTTCGTACGGGCGGGGAGCACCGTCGTCGTCCTGCACACGGCGGTGCTGCCCTACCTGACCGAGCAGGCGCGGGCCCGGTTCGCCGACACGGTGAGCGGCCTGCCGGTGCGGTGGCTGGCGCAGGAGCCGGCCGGCATGGTCCCCGGCACCGGGCAGCGGCCGGTCGACGGCTGGGGTGCCGAGTTCGTGGTCTCCCTCGACGGCCGGCCCCTCGCCCGCTCGGCGCCGCACGGTGGGCGGCTGGAGTGGCTGGGTGCCGGGCTGGGAGCATCCGGGGCGTGACCGACGACGTCCTCCCCGGCCCGACCGACTGGGGGACGACGGTCGGCGTCGGGCCCTGGGAGGGGCCGTGGCCGGAGGACCCGCGTTACGACCCGCAGCTGCTGGCCGAGGGCGACCGGCGCAACGTCGTCGACCGGTACCGCTACTGGACGGTGGCGGCGATCGTCGCCGACCTGGACGCCCGCCGGCACCCGTTCCACGTCGCGATCGAGAACTTCGGCCACGACCTCAACATCGGGACGGTGGTGCGCACGGCCAACGCCTTCCTCGCCGCGGAGGTGCACGTGGTCGGCCGGCGGCGCTGGAACCGGCGCGGGGCGATGGTCACCGACCGCTACCAGCACCTGCGGCACCACGCCGACGTCGGCGGCCTGCTGGCGCACGCGGCCCGGCAGGGGCTCGCCGTCGTCGCCGTCGACAACGGGCCCGGCGCGGTGCCGATCGAGACGGCCGAGCTGCCGGAGCGGTGCGTGCTGCTGTTCGGCCAGGAGGGCCCCGGGCTGACGCCGGAGGCCCGTGCGGGGGCGGAGCTCACCGTGTCGATCGCCCAGTTCGGCTCGACCCGGTCGATCAACGCCGGCGTGGCCGCCGGGATCGCGATGCACGCCTGGATCCGGCAGCACGCCGGCCCGCGCGCGAGCCCCTAGTCGCCGGTCAGCGGCGGGTCGGGGTCGATGCCGCGCGCGTGCAGCGCCGCCTCGACCGCCTCGCAGACCGTCCGGACGACGGCCACCCGCGCCCACCGCTTGTCGTCGGCGGGGATCACGTGCCACGGCGCGGTGGGGATGTCGGTGCGCTCGAGCATCTCCTCGACCGCAGCCTCGTACTCGCCGCGCTTCTCCCGGTTGCGCCAGTCCTCGTCGGTGAGCTTCCACGCCTTGTACGGGTTCGTGCGGCGGGACTCGAAGCGGCGCAGCTGCTCCTCGGGGGAGACGTGCATCCAGAACTTCACCAGCACCGTGCCCTCGGCGGCCAACGTCGTCTCCAGGTCGACGATCTCCTGGTACGCCCGCCGCCACGCCTCTTCCTCGGCATAACCCTCCACCCGCTCGACCAGCACCCGGCCATACCAGGAGCGGTCGAGCACGGCCATGCCGCCCCAGCCGGGCAGCACCGGCCAGAAGCGCCACAGGAAGTGGTGCCGCTTCTCGTCGCTGGTGGGTGCGGCGAACTGCGCCACCCGCACGTGCCGGGGATCGAGCTCGCCCACCAGCCGCTGGATCGCGCCGCCCTTGCCGGAGGCGTCCCAGCCCTCGAACAGGGCCAGCAGCGGCGGGCCGAGCTCGCCCGGCCCGATCTGCCCGCCGAGCAGCAGGCGCAGGTGGACCAGCCGCTCCTGCGCAGCGGCCAGCTGCTTCTTGGCCTCCTTCTTGTCCAGGCGGAGGCTCAGGTCGACGTCGTCCAGCCGGCTCATGACCGGTCACCCTGCCAGGGATCCGGCCCGCTCGCGTGAGTTCGGTCTCCGGACCGCGACCGAGGGCCGGGAGAGGTGGGACCATGGGTGGCGATATGACTGCCCTGCCCCTGGTCTTCGACGCCCCCCGCCGTGGCAAGCCGCCGCGCCACCTCGCCGACCTCACCCGTGAGGAGGCCCGCGCGGCGGTCGCCGAGCTGGGCCAGCCGGCGTTCCGCGCCGACCAGCTGGCCCGGCACTACTACCGCGGGGTCACCGACCCGGCGCAGATGACCGACATCCCGGCCGCCGCCCGCGAGCCGCTCCGCGAGGCGCTGCTGCCCGGGCTGCTCACCCCCGTGCGGCACCAGACCGCCGACGGCGGGCGGACCCGCAAGACGCTGTGGCGGCTGCACGACGGCGCGCTCGTGGAGAGCGTGCTGATGCGCTACCCCGACCGCGCCACTGTCTGCATCTCCAGCCAGGCCGGTTGCGGCATGGCCTGCCCGTTCTGCGCCACCGGCCAGGCCGGGCTGACCCGGAACCTCTCCGCCGCCGAGATCATCGGCCAGGCGGTGGCCGCCGCCGCGGCGATGGCGAACGGTGACGTCGCCGGCGGCCCGGGCCGGCTGTCGAACGTCGTGTTCATGGGCATGGGGGAGCCGCTGGCCAACTACGCCCGCGTGCGCAAGACCCTCGACGCCCTGCTCGGCACCGCCCCCTACGGGCTGGGCCTCTCGCAGCGGTCGGTGACGGTCTCCACGGTCGGCCTGGTGCCCGCCATCCGGCGGCTCACCGAGGAGGGGCGCAACGTGACCCTCGCGGTCAGCCTGCACGCCCCCGACGACGAGCTGCGCGACACCCTCGTGCCGATCAACACCCGCTGGAAGGTCGGCGAGGTCGTCGACGCCGCCGACGCCTACGCGCAGCGCACCGGGCGCCGCTACTCGGTGGAGTACGCGCTGATCCGGGACGTCAACGACCAGCCGTTCCGGGCCGACCTGCTCGGTCGCCTGCTGGCCGGGAAGCTCGCGCACGTGAACCTCATCCCGCTGAACCCGACGCCGGGCAGCCCCTGGGACGCCAGCCCGCTGCCCGCGCAGCGGGAGTTCGTCGCCCGCCTGCGGGCCGCCGGGGTGGCGACGACGGTGCGCGACACCCGCGGCCAGGACATCGACGGCGCCTGCGGCCAGCTCGCCGCGGCCGACCGGGTCGACGGCGTGCCCGCGGTGGCGCTGCCCACCCCCAGCGTGGAGGAGCCCGTTCCGCTGGGTGCCGAGGGAGACCGGTGACCTCACCCGCTCCGGAGGCGGAGGCGCACGAGCACAGTCACGCCGACGTCTCGGGCGGGTGGCTGCGCGCGGCGGTGTTCGGCGCGATGGACGGCCTGGTCACGAACACCGCGCTGGTCGCCGGCGTCGGCGGCGGCGGGGCCGCGCCGCGGACCATCGTGCTGGCCGGTACGGCGAGCCTGGTCGCCGGCGCGATCTCCATGGCGCTCGGCGAGTACACCTCGGTGAAGACGGCGAACGAGCAGCTCGACCTGGAGGTCGAGAAGGAGCGCCGCGAGCTCGAGCGCAACCCCGAGGGCGAGCTCGCCGAGCTCACCGAGATGCTGCGGGTGCGGGGCGTGGAGGACCGGCTGGCCCGCCAGGTCGCCGTGCAGCTGTCCCGTGACCCGCAGACGGCGCTGCGGCTGCACGTCGTCGCGGAGCTCGGGCTGAGCCCGGAGGACAAGCCGTCGCCGATGACGGCAGCGGTCTCCTCCTTCTGCACGTTCGGAGTCGGCGCGCTGCTGCCGCTGCTGCCCTACCTGCTCGGCTTCTCCGTGCTGTGGGCCGCGCTGCTGTGCGGAGGTCTCGGGCTGCTGGCGGCCGGGGTGCTGTCCTCGCGGTTCACCCCGCGCCCGTGGTGGTACGCGGGTCTGCGGCAGCTCCTCTTCGGCGCGGCCGCCGCCGGGATCACCTACCTGATCGGCGCGGCGATCGGCGTCTCGATCACCTGAGCCGGCGAGCCCGGGAACGGCGAGGCCCCGCCACCCCGGTACGGGGAGCGGGGCCTCGGTGCATCCGGTGCTCAGCGGCGCCAGGCGGTCTTCTTCCGGCGGAGGTCCCAGACGAGGATCAGTGCCATCACCCCGGCGAACCCGAGCAGCCACAGGTCCTCGACCCGGCCCTCGTGGTTGCCGACCATGTACAGCAGGATGATCGCCACGGTGATCCAGCCACCGATCTGGCCCCACTTGCCGGTCTCGCCGTGCCAGCCCCAGTCCTCGGGCTGCTCGTGCTCGACGGGGTGCGCGCCCACGCGGGCGACGCCTTCCTCACGTCCGGGCTGGTTGACCCGCTGGGTCGACGGGGAGTGGGATGCCTCGGTCACCCGCCCATTCTGGCAGGAGCCGATGCCGGGCACCGGGTGAGGTGGTCGGCGGGTCGTCAGTCGTCGCACGCGAGGCCGGCCCCGGCGCCTCCGCCCGCGCTCGGGCCGGCGGGGCAGGGCATTGGCAGGATGGCGGTATGAGCGAGCCGCGCGAGGTCACCGTCCTGGGCTCCACCGGGTCGATCGGCCGGCAGGCGCTGGAGGTGGCCGCGCAGAACCCCGACCGGCTGCGCATCACCGGCCTGGCCGCCGGCGGCGGGGACGTGGCGCTGCTCGCCGAGCAGGCGTTGAGCCTGGGCGTCCGCACCGTCGCCGTCGCCAAGGCCACCGCGGCGCAGGACCTGCAGCTGGCCTTCTACGCGGTGGCGTCCCAGCGCGGCTGGGCGACGGGGGAGTTCGCGCTGCCGGAGATCCTCGCCGGGCCGCGCGCCGCCGAGGAGCTGGCCGCCCGGCCCGCCGACGTCGTCCTGAACGGGATCACCGGCTCGATCGGGCTGGGTCCCACCCTCTCGGCGCTGCGGGCCGGCCGCACGGTGGCGCTGGCGAACAAGGAGTCGCTGGTCGCCGGCGGGGAGCTGGTGCTCGCCGCCGCGGCGCCCGGCCAGCTGGTGCCCGTGGACTCCGAGCACTCGGCGCTGGCCCAGTGCCTGCGCGGTGGGTCGCGCGAGGAGGTCGCCCGGCTGGTGCTCACCGCCAGCGGCGGGCCTTTCCGTGGCCGCCCGGCCGCGGAGCTGGCCGAGGTCACCGTCGAGCAAACGCTGGCGCACCCGACCTGGGCCATGGGGCCGATGGTGACGATCAACTCGGCGACCCTGGTCAACAAGGGGCTGGAGCTGATCGAGGCGCATCTGCTCTTCGGCGTGCCCTACGCCGACATCGACGTCGTCGTGCACCCGCAGTCGATCGTGCACTCCATGGTCACCTTCGCCGACGGCGCGACGATCGCGCAGGCCAGCCCGCCGGACATGCGGCTGCCGATCGCGCTCGGCCTGGCCTGGCCCGACCGGCTGCCGCACGTGCAGCCGGCGCTGGACTGGTCGACGGCGAGCACCTGGGAGTTCCTGCCGCTGGACTCCGACGCGTTCCCCGCCGTCCGGCTGGCCCGGTCCGCCGGGGAGGCGGGCGGCGTGGTGCCGGCCATGTACAACGCCGCCAACGAGGAGGCGGTCGCCGCCTTCACGGCGGGTCGGCTGTCGTTCCCAGGGATCGTCCAGCTCGTCGCGCGTACGCTCGACGCCGCGCCGGACCTCGGCGCCCCCACCTGCGTCGACGACGTGCTGGCGGCGGAGAAGTGGGCCCGGGAGCACGCCCGGGGCGTCATCGCCGGAGGCTGAGCTGAGCGGGATCCTGCTGACGGTCCTGGGGTTCGTCCTGTTCGCCCTCGGGCTGATGTTCTCCATCGCCTTCCACGAGGCGGGCCACTTCTGGTGGGCGCGGAAGTTCGGCATGCGCGTGCCGCAGTTCATGGTCGGCTTCGGTCCGACCCTGTTCTCCCGGCGCCGCGGCGAGACTGAGTACGGCATCAAGGCCATCCCGCTCGGCGGCTACATCCGCATCGTCGGCATGATCCCGCCGGTCGAGGAGGGCGAGAGCAAGCGCGCCACCCGCATGCGCAGCTTCATCGCCGAGGTGCGCGGGCAGGCGCTCAACGACGTGCGTCCCAGCGACGGCGACCGGGTGTTCTACAAGAAGCCCTGGTGGCAGCGGGTCATCGTCATGTTCGCCGGCCCCTTCAACAACCTGGTGCTGGCCGTCGTCTTCTTCGCCATCACGCTGACCGCGGTCGGCACCAACGTGATCACCACCCAGATCGACCAGGTGCCGGCCTGCGTGCTGCCCGCGGGGGCGGAGACCGCGGAAGCGCCGGACCCGTGCGCGATCCCCATCGTCGCGTCCGGGCCGGAGGCCGGAACGGTCTGCGAGGAGGGGACGGCGAACTGCACCCTGCCGGTGACCAGCCCCGCCGCCGAGGCCGGGTTGCGTCCCGGCGACACGATCGTGGCCATCGACGGTCAGCAGGTCGACCCGATGGGCTACGACAGCTGGGACGCCGTCAGCGAGGCGATCCGCAGCCACCCGGGCCAGGAGCTGGCGCTCACCGTCGAGCGGGACGGCCAGCGGCGCGAGCTGTCGGTCACCCCGATCCCCAACACCGTCTACGCCGAGGCCGGCAGCGACGAGACCACCACGGCCGGCTACCTCGGCATCGCCCCCGTCTTCGGGTTCGCCCGGCAGGACGTCGGCGCGCTGCCGGGCTACTACGGCATGGTCGTCTCCCGCTCGGTGGAGCGGCTGATCGAGATCCCCCAGCGGGTTCCGCAGCTGTTCCGCGCGGCGTTCCTGGGGGAGGAGCGCGACCGCAACGGCCCGATCGGCGTCGTCGGCGTGGGCCGGATCTCCGGAGAGGCGTTCGCGCTGCCGCAGCTGTCGGGCATGGAGAAGCTGAGCTTCTTCCTGAGCCTGCTCGCCGGGATGAACCTGGTGCTGTTCCTGTTCAACCTGGTGCCGATCTACCCGCTCGACGGCGGGCACGTCGCCGGGGCGCTGTACGAGAAGGCGCGGTCCGTCGTCGCGCGGCTGCGCGGAAGGCCGGACCCGGGCCCCTTCGACATCGCCCGGCTGATGCCGGTCGCCTACGCCGTCGCCGGGCTCTTCCTGGGGCTGTCGCTGCTGCTGCTGGTCGCCGACATCGTCAACCCGGTCCGGCTGTCCGGCTGAGCGGCGCCGCCGTGACGCGGTGCCGGGCTTTCCGGACGCGTACGTCACAGCGGCGCCACCAGCATCGACCGCACGGCGGGGGATACTGGGCGGCATGGCGATCCCCGTCGGCCTCGGCATGCCCGCTGCGCCCCCGCCCGTCCTCGCGCCCCGGCGCAAGACCCGTCAGCTGGACGTGGGCGGTGTCGGCGTCGGCAGCGACTCCCCGGTCAGCGTCCAGTCGATGTGCACGACCAAGACCGCGGACATCAACGCCACGCTGCAGCAGATCGCCGAGCTGACGGCGTCGGGCTGCCAGATCGTGCGCGTGGCCGTCCCCGACACCGACGACGCCGAGGCGCTGCCGATCATCGCGAAGAAGTCGCAGATCCCGGTCATCGCCGACATCCACTTCCAGCCGCGCTACGTCTTCGCCGCGATCGACGCCGGCTGTGCCGCCGTCCGCGTGAACCCGGGCAACATCAAGAAGTTCGACGACAAGGTCGGGGAGATCGCCAGGGCGGCCAAGGACGCCGGCACCCCCATCCGGATCGGGGTCAACGCCGGGTCGCTGGACAAGCGGCTGCTGGCCAAGTACGGCAAGGCGACGCCGGAGGCGCTGGTCGAGTCGGCGCTGTGGGAGTGCTCGCTGTTCGAGGAGCACGACTTCCGCGACATCAAGATCTCGGTCAAGCACAACGACCCGGTGGTCATGGTCCGCGCCTACGAGCTGCTCGCCGCGCAGTGCGACTACCCGCTGCACCTCGGCGTGACCGAGGCCGGCCCGTCGTTCCAGGGCACGATCAAGTCCGCCGTCGCGTTCGGCGCGCTGCTGTCCCAGGGCATCGGCGACACCATCCGCGTCTCCCTCTCGGCCCCGCCGGCCGAGGAGGTCAAGGTCGGCAACCAGATCCTGGAGTCGCTGAACCTGCGCCAGCGCGGCCTGGAGATCGTCAGCTGCCCGTCCTGCGGGCGGGCGCAGGTCGACGTCTACACGCTCGCCAACGAGGTCACCGCCGGCCTGGAGGGCATGGAGGTGCCGCTGCGGGTCGCCGTCATGGGCTGCGTCGTCAACGGCCCCGGTGAGGCGCGCGAGGCCGACCTCGGCGTGGCGTCCGGCAACGGCAAGGGCCAGATCTTCGTCAAGGGCGAGGTCATCAAGACCGTGCCGGAGTCGCAGATCGTCGAGACCCTCATCGAGGAGGCCCTGCGCATCGCCGGCGAGCACGTCGACGCCGGTGAGCCCTCCGGGCCGCCGGTCGTCACCGTCAGCTGACCCGTGCTCCGTACGCCTGTGGCCCGCGTCCTCGACGAGGCCGACGAGCCGGCCGTGCAGCGCTTGCTGGCGACCGATCCGGTCGCCGCCTGCGTCATCGCCGGACGGGTCGAGGTGTCGGGGACGGCGCCGCTCGCCCTGGGTGCCCCGCTCTGGGGCATCGGCACCGGCGGGGAGCTCGACGCGGTCTGCCTGGCCGGCGCCAACCTCATCCCGTTCGCCCGGCCGGGCGCCGAGCGCGCCGCCGCCGTCGCCTTCGCCGAGCGGGCCCGCCGGGCCGGCCGCCGCTGCTCCACGATCGTGGGTCCGTCGGCCGCCGTCGGGCCGATGTGGGAGCTGCTCGCCCCGGTGTGGGGGCCGGCCCGCGACCACCGGCCCCGGCAGCCGCTGATGGCGATCGACGGCCCGCCGGCCGTTCCCCCGGAGCCGCGGGTGCGTCCGGTGCGCCCCGACCAGCTGGACGTCCTGCTGCCGGCCGCGGTCGCGATGTTCACCGAGGAGGTCGGGGTCAGCCCCCTCCGGACCGACGGGGGCGCCGGCTACCGCGCACGGGTCGACGAGCTCGTGCGGTCCGGTCAGTCGCTGGCGTGGATCGAGGACGGCAGGGTCCTGTTCAAGGCCGAGATCGGCGCGGTGTGCCGCGGCGCGTGCCAGGTCCAGGGCGTCTGGGTCGCACCCGTGCTGCGCGGGCAGGGCATCGGCACCGCCTGCACCGCCACCGTGGTCGAGTACGCCCGCGCCGTCATCGCCCCCGTGGTCAGCCTCTACGTCAACGACTTCAACGTCCGGGCCCGGGCCGCGTACCGGCGGGTTGGGTTCCGCGAGGTCGGCGAGTACGCCAGCGTGCTGTTCTGAGCTCGTCGGTCCGGTCTGTCAACCTGTGACCGTGTCGACAGGACGACGTCTCGCTCCCGCCACCGCCCTGCTCGTGCTGACCGTCCCGGTGCTGGCCGGCTGCTCGGGCAGCAGCGAGGACGACGTGCGCGCGGCCGCGGCGGCCTTCCTCGACGACTGGGCCGCCGGGGACACCGCTGCCGCCGCCGGCGCGACCACCGATCCCGGCACCGCCACCGCCCTGCTGGAACGGACGGCCGGCGACCTGCCCGGCGCCGGCCTGACCGCGGAGGTCGGCTCGGTGACCGTCGACGACGGCGCCGCCACCGTCGGCTGGACCGCCACCTGGGACCTCGACGCCGCCCCCGACTGGACCTACGACGGCACGCTGCGGCTGCGGGAGGGCGAGGACGACGACTGGACGGTCGTCGCCGAGCCGGCGATGGTCCACCCGGAGCTGGGGGAGGGACAGCACCTCAAGCTGGGCCGCAGCCTCCCCGAGCGCGCGCCCATCACCGACGCGGCGGGCGCGCCGCTGTTCACCCCCACCGAGGTGGTGAACGTCGGGGTGGACCCGGCACAGGTCACCGACCTGCCGGCGCTGGCGGCCGCGCTCGGCGCCGCCACCGGCATCGCCCCGGAGGAGATCACCGCCGACGTGCAGGCCGCGCCCGCCGGCCAGTTCGTCCCGGTGATCACGCTGCGCCGGCCCGACTTCGAGGCGATCCGCGGCCAGGTCTACGACCTGCCCGGTGCCGTGTTCCCCACCGAGACCCGGCTGCTCGCGCCGACCGCCCGCTTCGCCTCGGCCCTGCTCGGCCGGGTGGGGCCGGCGACCGCCGAGGTCATCGAGGAGACCGCCGACGAGGGGGAGCCCCGGTACACCGCCGGCGACCAGCTCGGGCTGTCCGGCCTGCAGCGGGCGTACCAGGACCAGCTCACCGGGACGCCCGGCTTCACCGTCTCGGTGGTCAGCACCGACGAGGCCACCGGGGATGACGGCCGCGAGATCGCGTCGGTCGCCCCCGTCGCCGGGCAGCCGGTGCAGACCCCGCTGGTCCCCGCCGTCCAGAACGCCGCGGACACCGCCGTGGCGGGGGAGTCCCGGCCCACCCACCTGGTGGCCGTCCGCCCCGGCACCGGGGAGATCCTGGCCGTCGCCTCCAACGAGGTGGCCGATGCCGGCAACGCCCTGCGCGGGCAGTTCCCCCCGGGGTCGAGCATGAAGACGGTGACGGCCACGGCGCTGCTGGCCGCCGGGACGCTCGCGCCGTCGACCCCGGTGCCCTGCCCCGCCACCACGACCGTCGAGGGCCGCGAGTTCGAGAACCAGGACCAGTTCGACCTCGGCACGGTGCCCTTCACCGAGGCCTTCGCGCAGTCGTGCAACACCACCTTCATCCAGCAGGGCCTGGCGCTCCCCGACGCCGCGCTGGCCGACGCGGCGGCCGCGTACGGCGTCGGCACGGACTGGGACCTGCCGGTCGACGTCTTCGGCGGCAGCGTCCCGCGCGACAGCACCGGGACGGCCAAGGCGGCCGATGCCATCGGGCAGGGACAGGTGCTCATGAGTCCCGCGCAGCTGGCGCTCGTCGCCGCGGGCATCGCCGGGGGGACCCCGGTCGCCCCGGTGGAGGTCGTGGGCGCCGAGGCGGCGGGCCCGGTGCCGGCCGGGCCGCCGGCGGAGGTGCTCGACGGACTGCGGCCGATGATGCGGCAGGTCGTGCTGTCGGGGACCGCGCAGGCGCTCGCCGACCGCGGTGAGGTCTACGGCAAGACGGGGACCGCGGAGTACGGCACCAGCACGCCGCCGGACTCGCACGGCTGGTTCATGGGTTACCGGATCGGCGGACCCGCGGGGGACATCGCCTTCGCCGTGCTCGTCGAGGGCGGCGGGTCCAGCAGCGCCGCGGTGACGGTGACCGACGCCTTCCTCGGTGCGCTGGGCTGAGCCGCCCGGGCGCTACTCCTCGGGGAGCCCGGGGAACGGCCTGGTGACCGGGGTCAGGCCGGCTGCGCCGCGCCAGGCGACCGCCCGCACTTCCGCCGCCCCCAGCACCTCCATCGCCAGCGCGCGGCCGGGCCGCTCCACGGCCCGGTCGAGGACCCGCACCCACGCCGACGACACGCCCTCCTCGAGGACGGCGGCGAGCGCCGCGGCGTCGACGGCCGACAGCACCGGGAAGGGCAGCGCGTAGCCCGCCTGCGGCTGCGCCGGTTCGGCGCCGCGCTCGCCGAGCAGCGCGACCAGCCGGTCCCGGACGTCGCGGTGCGCGTTCTCGGCGGCGGCCGCGGCCGGCCGCTCGCCCGGGTCCAGAGCGGCCCCGACCACGCCGTACCCCCAGACCGCCGCGTGCTCGGCGGCCAGTGCGGTGTCGAGTGCGGCGTTCTCGGCCGCGGTGTCGGTCGTCTCGTCGTCAGCCATGGCCGGTCTCCGTCATGCCAGTCGTGCGTCGTGGCCGCGCAGCCCCGCGGCGATGGAGCCCAGCAGGGCCGCCCGCCCGCCGGACTGGCCGAGCGCGGCGGTGGCGTGGGAGGTGGCGGCGGCGGCGACCTGCGCCCGCAGCCATGCCTGTCCCTCACCGGGCGGTGGGGTGGTCGGCGGCGCGGTGGCCGAGGAGCTGCTGCCGGGGGCGGCGTCACGCAGCCGGCCGAGCTGCGCCTCGGCCTGGGTCGCCAGCTCCCCGACGGCCGCGGCCAGCGCGGGGTCGGCCTCGAACGCCATCTCGTAGGCCCGGACGAGCGCCTCCTGCACCGCGACCTGCGCCGCGAGCTCGTCGGCCTGCGCGCTGGTCACGGTGTCCCGCTCGTCGACCGGCGGCGAGGAGGTGCACCCGGCGGCCGCGACGGCGAGGCCCGCGGCGGAGACCGCCAGCAGCGTCCGGCGGGAGAACGCCCGCGGCGCGGGAAGAGGACTGGGAGGCATCGGCGTCATCCTCTCAGCCGGGGCCGTCGGCAGCCGGTCGCGTGGTCGGCCGGGCGTGCCGGGGCGCCCGGAGGCCACCGCGCACCCACCGCCCCGTCCGTCCCGGCAGGCCGGGAACGGCGGCCGGCCTTCCCGCTGGCCCCGCGCCGGGCCGGAGCCCCCCGGCGGGCGGTAGCCTGGGCACTTCCCCTCGACACCGGCCCGGCCAGCGACCCCCAGGTCCGCGGCGCCGGGCGACGGGGGCGTGCGCACGGCATCGTGCGGCCGACCGAGCCTGAGGAGGCAAGCGTGTCCGCCTCTCGCGGATCCCAGCGGAGCGACCCGGCCACCGACCGGCTGGCCGGGTGGATCGAGCCGGTCGTCACCGCGGCCGGGTACGACCTCGAGGACCTCGTGGTCACCCCCGCCGGCCGGCGCAGCGTCGTCCGCGTGGTCGTGGACCGGGACCAGGGCGTCACCTTGGACGACATCGCCGAGGTCAGCCGCGCCGTCTCCGAGGTGCTCGACAGCAACGACGACGGGATGGGGCGCACGCCCTACGTGCTCGAGGTGACCAGCCCGGGGGTCGACCGGCCGCTGACCGAGCACCGCCACTGGCACCGGAACACCGGCCGGCTGGTGGCCGTGGCCGTCGGTCCGGCCGGGGCCACCGAGCAGGTCACCGGCCGGATCACCGCGGTCGACGACCGGGGCGTGACGCTGGCCGTGGAGGCGAAGGGCAAGCCCGGGGCGAAGAAGCGCCCGCCACAGCCGCGCGTGGTGCCGTGGGCGGAGCTGGGCGCGGGGCGCGTGCAGGTGGAGTTCGGCCGTCCCGACGCCGACGGCGCGCACGACGACATCGCGCACGACGACATCGCGCACGACCACACGGACGACATCGCGCAGGACGACGCCGCCGAGTTCGAGAGCCTGGACCAGGCCGAGCCCGCGGACGACGACGGAGGAGACAAGTGAACATCGACGTCACCGCGCTCAAGGCGGTGGAGCGGGAGAAGGGCATCCCGGTCGACACGGTGATCGAGGCGCTCGAGACCGCCCTGGTGACCGCCTACCGGCACGCCGACGGAGCGGCCAAGCACGTGCGCGTGCACGTGGACCGCAAGAGCGGCGAGGTCGCCGTCCTCGCCCAGGAGCTGGGCCCGGACGGCGAGGTCGTCCGCGAGTGGGACGACACCCCCACGGACTTCGGCCGGATCGCCGCCAGCACCGCCAAGCAGGTCATCGTGCAACGGCTGCGCGACGCCGAGCACGAGCAGACCTTCGGCGAGTACGCCGGCAAGGAAGGCGACATCGTCAGCGGCATCGTGCAGGCCGACCAGCGGCGCAACGCCAGCGGCATCGTGATGATCGACATCGGCAAGGTCGAGGCCGTGCTCCCGTCCGCCGAGCAGGTGCCGGGGGAGACCTACACCCACGGCAACCGGATCAAGGCCTACGTGGTCGCGGTCTCCCGCACCTTCCGTGGCCCCCAGGTCACGGTGTCGCGGACCCATCCGAACCTGGTCCGCAAGCTGTTCGCGCTCGAGGTCCCGGAGATCGCCGACGGCAGCGTCGAGATCGTCGCCGTCGCCCGCGAGGCGGGCCACCGCACGAAGATCGCCGTCCGCACCTCGGTGCCCGGGCTGAACGCGAAGGGCTCCTGCATCGGGCCGATGGGGCAGCGGGTGCGGAACGTGATGAGCGAGCTGCACGGCGAGAAGATCGACATCGTCGACTGGTCGCAGGACCCGGCGGACTTCGTCGCCTCGGCCTTGAGCCCGGCCCGGGTGAACAGCGCCCGGCTCGTCGACCCCCAGGCGAAGGCGGTGCGCGTCGTCGTCCCCGACTACCAGCTGTCGCTGGCCATCGGCAAGGAGGGGCAGAACGCCCGCCTGGCCGCCCGGCTGACCGGCTGCCGGATCGACATCCGCAGCGACGCCCAGGCCGACGACGCCGACGCGTCCCCCTCCCCGGGGGTGGGCCGCCCGCCGCTGCGGTCCGGCCTGCCACCTGCACCGGGCGGGGGGCGTGGTGGAGCCGCCGGGGCCCGGTCGCAGGCTCCCGGGGGCGGTTCCCGCTCGGCTCCGCGCCGCGCGGAACAACGCGGACCGGCCACGCGCTAGAGTTGCGGATGGCCGAGACGTCGATTCCGGTCCGCACCTGTGTGGGGTGCCGGAAGCGGGCGTCGGTCAACGACCTGCTGCGCGTCGTCGTCGTGGCCGGGGACCTGGTCCCCGATCCACGACGGCGGCTCCCCGGTCGCGGTGCCTCGCTGCACCCGACCGCGGAGTGCCTGCGTGCGGCGGAGCGACGCCGGGCCTTCCCGCGGGCGCTGCGCACCAGCGCCCCGGTGGAGGTCGGTCCGCTCCGGGCCCACGTCCTGGGTGCCTCCTCGGAGGCCACCGGGATCGGGCCGGGAGAGGGCGGGAGCAGTACCCAGTCGGACCGGCACCAGGCCGGTCCGCACGTCGACAGGACACCGTCGGATGACTCAGCCGTGAAGTTCTCACGATGACCATGCGCCACTAACGACGAGGTCGAGCGGGCAAGCCGCCGGCCTCACCAAGAGGAGACCCGTGCCAGGCAAAGCCCGCGTACACGAACTCGCCAAGGAGTTCGGTGTCGACAGCAAGACCGTGCTCGCCACGCTCAAGGAGCAGGGCGAGTTCGTGAAGTCCGCGTCCTCGACCGTCGAGGCCCCCGTGGCCCGGCGGCTCCGCGAGGCGCTCGGCGCCGCCACCGGTGGCGGCAACGGCGGGGCCGCCCCGCGCCCGAGCGCACCCGCGCCCAAGCCGGCCGCACCCGCGGCTCCGGCCGCGACCCCCGCGCCGCAGGCTCCGGCCGCTCCGCAGGCGCCGGCGGCGTCCGCACCGGCGCGTCCGGCCACTCCCGGTCCCCGCCCGGGTCCGCGTCCCGCGGCGCCCGCTCCGCAGCCGCCGGCCCAGGCTCCGGCACCCCAGGCCCCGGCGCCCCAGGCTCCGGCCGCGCAGGCCCCGGCTCCGGCGGCTCCGCCGCAGCAGCCATCGGCTCCGCGTCCCGGCGCACCCCGTCCGGCCGCGGCCGGCGGTGCCACGCCCGGCGGTCCGCGTCCCGGCCCCCGGCCGGCCCCGCGTCCGGGCAACAACCCCTTCAGCAGCGCACCTCGTCCGGCCCCCGCGGCCGGTGGCCCGCGTCCCGGCCCGGCGGCCGGCGGTCCCCGTCCGACGCCCGGTGCCGGCGGTCCCCGCCCGGCGCCCGGTGCCGGCGGCCCCCGCCCGGCTGGTCCCGGTGGCCCGCGCCCCGGCCCCGGTGCCGGCGGCCCGCGCCCCGGCCCCGGTGCCGGCGGCCCGCGGCCCGCGGCCGGTCCGGGTGGTCCGCGCCCCAATCCCGGCATGATGCCGCAGCGCCCGTCGCCCGGCATGATGCCGGCGCGGCCGGCCGGCGGCGGCCGTCCCGGCGCGCCCGGTGGCCGTGGCCGCCCGGGTGGTCCCGGTGGCGGCGGCGGTTTCCGTCCCGGTGGCGGCGGCGGTGCCCCGGGTGCCGGCGCGCCCGCCGGCGGTGGCTTCCGTGGTGGCGGCGGTGGCCGTGGCCGCGGTCGCGGTGGCTCGGGTGCCGGTACGGCCGGTGCCTTCGGGCGTCCGGGTGGCCGGGGTCCGGTCCGCGGCCGCAAGAGCAAGAAGCAGCGGCGTCAGGAGTTCGACTCCATGGCGGCGCCCAGCATGGGCGGCGTCAGCCTGCCGCGCGGCAACGGGCAGACCGTCCGGCTGCCCCGCGGCGCCTCGCTGACCGACCTGGCCGAGCGCATCAACGCCCAGCCCGCCGCGCTGGTCACCGCCCTGTTCCACCTGGGCGAGATGGTCACCGCGACGCAGTCGGTCAACGACGAGACGCTGCAGCTGCTCGGCGCCGAGATCGGCTGGGTCATCCAGGTCGTCAGCCCCGAGGACGAGGACCGCGAGCTGCTCGAGACCTTCGACCTCACCTTCGGTGACGAGGAGGGCGACGAGGAGGACTGGTCCGAGCGTCCGCCGGTGGTGACCGTCATGGGTCACGTCGACCACGGAAAGACCAAGCTGCTCGACGCCCTGCGGCACAGCAACGTGGTCTCGAAGGAGGCCGGTGGCATCACGCAGCACATCGGCGCCTACCAGATCGTCACCGAGCTCGAGGGCAACGAGCGGCCGGTCACCTTCATCGACACCCCGGGTCACGAGTCGTTCACCGCGATGCGTGCCCGTGGTGCCAAGGTCACCGACATCGTCGTCCTCGTGGTCGCGGCCGACGACGGCGTCATGCCGCAGACGGTGGAGGCGCTCAACCACGCCCAGGCCGCCGAGGTCCCGATCGTGGTCGCGGTGAACAAGGTGGACAAGGAGGGGGCGAACCCCGCCAAGATCCGCCAGCAGCTCACCGAGTACGGCCTGGTCGCCGAGGAGTACGGCGGCGAGACGATGTTCGTCGACGTCTCGGCGATCACCCGGCAGGGTCTCGACGACCTGCTCACGGCGATCCTGCTGACCGCCGACGCCTCGCTGGACCTGCGCGCCAACACCGAGCAGGACCCGCAGGGTGTGGTCATCGAGGGCAAGCTGGACAAGGGCCGGGGCCCGGTCGCCACGGTGCTCGTCCAGCGCGGCACGCTGCGCCAGGGCGACTCGATCGTGGCCGGCGACGCCTACGGTCGCGTCCGGTCGCTGCTCGACGAGCACGGCAACAAGCTGAAGGAGGCCCTGCCGGCCCGCCCCGTGCAGGTCGTGGGTCTCACCTCGGTGCCGCGTGCCGGTGACACCTTCCTCGTCGTCGACGAGGACCGCGTCGCCCGGCAGATCGCCGACCGCCGCCAGGCCCGCATCCGCAACGCGCAGAACGCCTCGATGCGCAAGCGGATCAGCCTGGAGGACCTCGACGCGGCGCTCAAGGAGAACCGTCAGCTCAACCTGATCATCAAGGGCGACAACTCGGGCACCGTCGAGGCGCTCGAAGAGGCGCTGATGAAGATCGAGGTCGACGACGAGATCTCGCTGCGGGTCATCCACCGCGGCGTCGGTGGCATCACCAAGAGCGACATCGACCTCGCGCTGGCCGACGACGTCATCGTCCTGGGCTTCAACGTCCGGGCCGAGGGCCAGGCCACCGAGCTCGCCAACCGCGAGGGGGTGGACGTCCGGTACTACACGGTCATCTACCAGGCGATCGACGAGATCGAGGCCGCGCTCAAGGGCATGCTCAAGCCCGTCTACGAGGAGGTCCAGCTCGGCACGGCGGAGGTCCGCGAGGTCTTCCGGGTGCCGAAGATCGGCAACGTCGCCGGTTCGCTGGTCCGCAGCGGCACGATCGTGCGCAACGCCAAGGCGCGCCTGATGCGTGACGGTGCCGTGGTCGCGGACAACCTGACGGTGGAGTCCCTCCGCCGCTTCAAGGACGACGCGACCGAGGTCCGCGAGGGCTACGAGTGCGGTATCGGCCTGGGGTCGTACAACGACATCAAGGTCGACGACGTGATCGAGACCTTCGAGATGCGCGAGAAGCCGCGCGACTGAGTGGTCCGCAGCTGAGCGGGCACCCGCGGCCGGGGAACCATGCCCGGCCGCGGGGGCCCGCCGCAGGACCGGAGGGGAGTGAGCACCGGTGTTCACCGGCTCGCTGACCGCCGACCTGCTGCTGGGCGACGTGCACTCGCTCAAGGGCAAGCGCGCCGTGGTCCGGCCGATCGTGGCCGAGCTGCGGCGCCGCTTCGCTGTCGCCGCCGCGGAGGTGGGGGACCAGGATCTGCACCGCCGCGTGCAGGTCGGCGTCGCCACCGTGGCGGGGGAGGCGGCCCAGGTCACCGACGTCCTGGACGCCTGCGAGCGGTTGCTGGCCGAGCGGCCGGAGGTGACGCTGCTGTCGACCCACCGGCAGTTGCTCAGCGACACCGATCAATGACCTCGTCCCCGGGACGGGGCCGCCCCTGTACGCCCGGTGCCCCGCTCGCGGGGCACCCCTCGAGGAGGTCCTCCGATGGCCGACCCGGCCCGCGCACGCAAGCTCGCCGTGCGCATCCGACAGATCGTCTCCGCGGCGATCGAGTCCCAGATCAAGGACCCCCGCCTGGGCATGGTGACCGTCACCGATGCCCGGGTGACCAGTGACCTCCGCGAGGCCACGGTGTTCTACACCGTCTACGGCGACGAGACGCAGATCGCCGACTCGGCCAAGGCGCTCACCAGCGCGACCGGGGTGCTGCGGTCCACCGTGGGCCGGCAGACCGGCATCAAGTTCGTCCCCACGCTGACCTTCGTCGCCGACATCGTCCCCGACACCGCGCGGGAGCTCGAGGAGGCCCTCGAGCGGGCCCGGCACGCCGATGCGGAGCTGGCCCGCGCCCGGGAGGGCGCCAGCTACGCCGGCGAGGCGGACCCCTACCGGAAGCCGGCGGAGGACGACGACCTCGACGAGGACGACGAGTTCGGCGCCGGGGATCCGGACGGCTCCGGAGCTGCCGATGACCAGGGCGAGGACGCCGCCGTCGAGACCAGGAGCGCGCTGTGACCGAGAACGACCCGGATCCGTACGAGCCCGACGAGGGCCAGGGCACGTCCGTCCTCGGCGGCAAGCCGGTGCCCGCCACCGGTGACCCCACCGACGGCGGCAAGCGCGGCGAGATCGGCGAGGTGCCGAGCATCGCCGAGGACGAGCCCGACGACGGCGGTCCCGGCTACCCGGTGGGCGGCGGGGACATCCGGGAGCGGCAGGGCGGCCGGGTGGCCGACCCCGACCCCGGCGCGTGACCCCCGCGACCCCCGCGGGCGGCACCGTCGAGGATCTCGCGGCGGCCGCCCGCTCGGCGGCCGCGGTGCTGGCCGACGCGGCGCACGCACGGGCCACCGTGGTGCTCTCCGGCCACGTCCAGCCCGACGCCGACGCCCTCGGCAGCACCTTGGCGCTCGCCGAGGGGCTGCGCCGGCGCGGTGCGCGGGTGCTGGCCACGTTCCCGGGGCCGTTCACCCTCCCGGCCTCGCTGGGCTGGATCCCCGGAGCGGAGGGGCTGGTGCCGTCGGGCTCCGTCCCGTCGTCGCCGGACGTCTTCGTCAGCCTGGACGCGGCGTCCCCGGGGCGGCTCGGTGAGCTCGCCCCCTTGCTGGAGCGGGCCCGGACGTCGGTGGTCGTCGACCACCACGCGAGCAACCCCGGCTTCGGCCGCGTGCGGCTGGTCGACCCCGCGGCGCCGGCGACGGTCACGCTGGTGGCCGACCTCCTCGACGGCCTCGGCGTGACCCTGGACGCCCAGCTGGCGACCTGCCTGTACGCCGGCCTGGCCGCCGACACGGGGTCCTTCCGGTTCGGCAGCACCCGGCCCGAGACGCACGAGCTCGCGGCACGGCTGCTCAGCACCGGCATCGACCACGCGGCGATCAGCCGCCGCCTCTTCGACACCGCGCCCTTCGGCTGGCTGGGGCTGCTCTCCGTCGTCGCCGGCCGCGCGGTCCTGGAGGCCGGGGTCGGCGCCGGGCTGGTCTGGACCTGGTCGAGCACCGCCGAGGCGGCCGAGCACGGCCTGCCCGGCGAGCAGCTCGAGGCGCTCGTCGACGTCGTCCGTTCGGCCCAGGAGGCCGACGTGGCGTGCGTGCTCAAGGGTCAGGACGACGGGTCGTGGTCGGTCTCCCTGCGCTCGCGCGGGGCCACCGACGTGGCCCGCGTGGCCATGGCGCTCGGTGGCGGTGGGCACCGCGCCGCCGCCGGCTACACCTCGACGCTGGACCGCGAGGGGACGATGGCGGCGCTCCGGGACCACCTCACCGCACGCTGACCGGGGGCGGACATGGACATCGCCGCCCCGACCGAGCGCCGCCCGTCGGTCCTCTCGCTCGCGCTGCCGGCGCTGGTCGTGCTGGCGGCCGAGCCGCTGTACCTGCTGGTCGACACGGCCGTCGTCGGCAACCTCGGCACCGTCGCGCTCGGCGGGCTGGCCGTCGGCGGGGGACTGCTGGCCTGGGCGGCGGCGCTGCTGAACTTCCTCGCCTACGGCACGACCGCGCGGGCCGCCCGCCGGTCCGGCGCCGGGGACCGTGCCGGGGCGGTGGCCGAGGGCGTGCAGGCGACCTGGCTCGCCGTCGTCCTCGGGCTGCTGGTCCTCCTGCTGTTCCAGCTGCTCGCCGGCCCGCTCACCCGCGTCCTGGCCGGCGGTGCGGGGCCGGTGGCCGAGGCGGGCGAGGACTGGCTGCGGATCGCGTCCCTGGGCGCGCCGCTGCTGCTGGTGTCGCTGGCCGGGAACGGGTGGCTGCGCGGGGTGCAGGAGCTGCGCCGCCCGGTGCGCTACGTCGTCGCGGGCAGCCTGCTGAGCCTCGTGCTGTGCCCGGTGCTGGTGCATCCGGCCGGCCTCGGGCTGGTCGGCTCCGCCGTGGCGAACGTCGCCGGGCAGGCGCTGACCGCGGCGCTGTTCGTGCGGGCGCTGCTCCGGGAGGGCACCGCCTGGCGCGCCCACCCCCGCGCCCTCGCCCGGCAGCTGGTCATCGGCCGGGACCTGCTGCTCCGCGCGGCGGTCCTGCAGCTGTCCTTCCTCGTCGCCGCGGGCGTCACCGCCCGGACCGGGGCCGCCGCGCTCGGGGCCCACCAGATCGCCCTGCAGCTGTTCTTCTTCCTCGCGCTGGTGCTCGACGCGTACGCGATCGCCGCCCAGACGCTCGTCGGCCACGCGCTGGGGGGCGGGCGCCCCGACGACGCCCGTGCGACCGCCCGACGGGTGGCGGTCTGGGGGCTGGCCACCGGGTGCCTCGTGGCCGCCGTCCTGCTGGCGCTCCGCGACGTGCTGCCACCGCTGTTCACCGACGATCCGGCCGTGCTGGCCCAGGCCGCCGTCGTCTGGTGGTTCCTCGCCGGCTTCCAGCCGCTGGCGGGGGTGGTGTTCGCCCTGGACGGCGTGCTGATGGGCGCCGGCGACGTCGGCTACCTGCGGACGGTCACCATCGGCGCCGCGCTCGCCGGGTTCCTGCCGCTGTCCCTGCTGGCCGGCCCGCTCGACCTCGGCCTGGCCGGGGTCTGGACCGGGCTCACCCTGTTCATCGGCCTGCGGCTGGTCGCCGTCCTCGTCCGGGTGGCGGGTGACCGCTGGCTCGCGGCGCCTGCGACGGTAGACGGGTGAGCCCCAAGCGCCCCGACGCCGATGTCCCGCCCGGTCTGCTGCTGGTCGACAAGCCCGGTGGCCTGACCTCGCACGACGTCGTCGCCCGTGCCCGGCGCGCGCTGTCGGTGCGCAAGGTGGGGCACGCCGGCACGCTCGACCCGATGGCGACCGGCCTGCTGGTCCTCGGCGTCGGCGCGGCGACCCGGCTGCTGGGCCACGTCGGCGGTCACGACAAGACCTACGAGGCCACGATCCGGCTCGGTCAGGCGACGGTCACCGACGATTGCGAGGGGGAGGTGCTGAGCAGCACGTCGGCCGCCCACCTCGACGACGACGCCGTCCGGTCGGCGCTGGCCGCGCAGACCGGCCCGCTGCAGCAGGTGCCCTCGGCGGTCAGCGCGGTGAAGGTCGACGGGCGCCGCTCCTACGACCGGGTGCGGGCGGGGGAGACGGTGGAGCTCGCGCCGCGCTCGGTGACGGTGCACCGGCTGGACGTGCACCGGATCGCCCGACCGTCTCCGAAGCTGGTCGACGTCGAGGTCACCGTCGACTGCACCGCCGGCACCTACATCCGGGCCATCGCCCGCGACGCCGGTGCCGCCCTGGGCGTCGGGGGGCACCTCACCGCCCTCCGCCGGACCGTGTCCGGGCCGTTCACGGTGGCGCAGGCCGGCGTCGTGGAGGACGCCGCGGCCTCGCTCGTCGCCGGCGGCGGACCAGGGTTCCTGGGGCTCACCGCGGCGGCCCGTCTCGTCTTCCCCGCCCGCGAGCTCACCGCCGAGGAGGCGCGGGCCCTCGGCTACGGCCAGCGCATCCCGGCGACCGGGGCCGCGGGGCTGCACGCCGCCGTCGACCCCGACGGCCGGCTCGCCGCGCTCGTCGAGGACGCCGGCCGCACGGCACGGGTCGCGGTCGGCTTCCCGCCCGGCTGACCGTGCCCGGCGGGTCACACCTGCGGTTGACCGCCCCGCGGCACGGGAAGGTGAGGGCCATGAGCGTCGTCAAGATCAACGCGATCACCGTGCCGAAGGACAAGCAGGAGCGCTTCGAGGAGCGCTTCCGCGGGCGCGCCGGAGCCGTCGAGAGCACCCCCGGCTTCGAGTGGTTCGAGCTGCTGCGCCCGGTGGAGGGCACCGACCAGTACCTGGTGTACACCCGGTGGAGCAGCCCGGAGGCCTACGAGGCCTGGCAGTCCAGCCAGGACTTCGACCGCGCGCACGACGGCGGGGGCGACACCCTTGCCCCGGCCGCTGCGCACTCGGCCCATCTGTGGACCTACGAGGTGCTCGAGTACGCCGGCCCGAAGGCCAACCAGGAGAACCAGGTCTGACCGGGGTTACTGTGACGGCGCCGGTTCCGCACGCCGCGGGGCCGGTGCCGCCCCAGCGCGCCGCTGGACCGGCGCCACGTCGCAGCACGCCCAGGTAGGAGCCATGACCGACACGCTCTCCGACAGCCGAACCACGTCCCGGACGTTCGTGGATGTGCCGGTGGTCGTGGAGGACGTGGCACGCCGCTCCGCCGCCGAGCGCGAGGCGCTGCTGGCCGACCCCGGGTTCGGCCGCTACTTCACCGACGCGATGTTCGTGGCGCGCTACGAGGCCGGCCGTGGCTGGTACGACGCTCGGCTCACCCGGTACGCCCCGCTCCAGCTGGACCCGGGGGCCGCCGCGCTGCACTACGCGCAGTCGATCTTCGAGGGGCTCAAGGCCTACGCCCAGCCCGACGGCAGCGTCGCCACCTTCCGCCCCGAGGCCAACGCCGCCCGCTTCGTGCGCAGCGCCGAGCGGCTGGCCATGCCGCCGGTGCCCGAGGAGGCCTTTCTTGCCGGGGTCGACGCCCTGGTCGACGCCGACCGCGAGTGGGTGCCGACCGGCGCCGACCAGACGCTGTACCTGCGGCCCTACCAGCTCGCGGTGGAGTCGTTCCTCGGCGTCCGCCCGGCGCACGAGTACCTGTTCCTGATCATCGCCAGCCCGGCCGGGGCGTACTTCCCGCGCGGGGTCCAGCCGGTGTCGGTCTACGTCTCCGAGGACTACGTCCGGGCGGCGCCGGGCGGCACCGGCGACGTGAAGTGCGCCGGCAACTACGCCGCCAGCCTGCTGCCGCAGCAGCAGGCCAGCGCGCTGGGCTGCGACCAGGTCGTCTACCTCGACGCCGTGGAGCGGACGTACATCGAGGAGCTGGGCGGGATGAACCTGTTCTTCGTCGTCGGCTCCGGCGACGACGCCGAGCTGGTCACCCCGGAGCTGTCCGGCACCCTGCTGCCGGGCATCACCCGCGACTCGCTGATCACCCTCGCGCGCGACGCCGGGCACCGGGTGACCGAGCGCAAGGTGAGCCTCGAGGAGTGGCGCAGCGGCGTCGCCGACGGCTCCATCACCGAGACCTTCGCCTGCGGCACCGCCGCCGTCATCACGCCCGTCGGCGAGGTGAAGGCCCGCACCGGCGACTTCACCGTCGGCGACGGCACCCCCGGCCCACTCACCATGCGGCTGCGCGAGACACTGCTCGACATCCAGCACGGGCGGGTGGCCGACACCCACGGCTGGCTGCACCGGGTCTCCTGACCGGGCCGGGAGCGGGTCGCGTGCTGCGCTGGCGGGGGCTGGAGGCCACCCCGGGTGACCTCGGCCGCACCGTGGTCACCGTCGGGATGTACGACGGCGTGCACCGAGGGCACCAGAAGCTGATCGGGGCCGCCGTGGCGCGGGCCCGGGCGATGCGTCGTCCGTGCCTGCTGCTGACCTTCGACCCGCATCCGGCGGAGGTGGTCCGCCCGGGCTCGCACCCGGCGATCCTCACCTCCCTCGACCGCAAGGCCGAGCTGGTCGCCGAGCTGGGCGTGGACGCCATGTGCGTGCTGCCCTTCACCGCCGAGTTCATGAAGCTCCCGCCGGAGACGTTCACCCACACGGTGCTCGTCGAGCGGCTGCACGCGGCGCAGGTGGTGGTGGGGGAGAACTTCACCTACGGCCACCGCGCCTCCGGCACCGTCCCGACCCTGACGGCGGAGGGCCGCCGGTTCGGCTTCGCGGTGGAGGGCGTCCCGCTGGCGCAGGACTCGTCGGAGGACGGCGAGGTGACCATCTCGTCCACCTACATCCGTGCCTGCGTCGCGGCGGGGGACATGGTCCCGGCGGCCCGCGCGCTCGGCCGGCCGCACCGGGTCGACGGCGTCGTCGTCCGCGGCGACCGCCGAGGCCGGGACCTCGGCTACCCGACGGCCAACGTGGAGACCCCGGCCTACACCGCCATCCCCGCCGACGGCGTCTACGCCGGGCACCTGGTCACCCGCGACCCGCGCAGCGGCGCCAGCCGGGAGCGGTTCCCGGCCGCCATCTCGGTGGGGACCAACCCCACCTTCCAGGGCAGCCGGCGCACGGTGGAGGCCTACGTCCTCGACTACGACGGCGACCTCTACGGGGAGCACGTCGGCGTGGAGTTCGCCCGCCGGCTGCGGCCGATGGCCGCCTTCGCCGACGTCGACGGCCTGCTCGCCGCCATGGCCCAGGACGTCGCCGACACCCGCGAGGTGCTGGGCCTGCCGACCTGACCCGGCGGTGGACGGCGTAGAGTGACCCCCGGCCGTGCATGCACGGCTGTGTGAAGCCTGCCCTCGTGAGTCAGACCGGGGGCCACACGACATCCGCCCAGGAGGCGAACCATGGCGCTCGACAGCGTGACGAAGCAGCAGATCATGACCGACTACGCGACGGTCGAGAAGGACACCGGTTCGCCCGAGGTGCAGGTCGCCATGCTGACCCGCCGGATCAGCGACCTGACCGAGCACCTGAAGATGCACAAGCACGACCACCACAGCCGGCGCGGCCTGCTCCTGCTGGTCGGCCGGCGCCGCCGGCTGCTGAACTACCTGGCGAAGACCGACATCAACCGGTACCGCTCGCTGATCGAGCGGCTCGGCCTGCGCCGCTAGCACGTCGAGGGGACCGTCCCGGTTCTATCCGGGACGGTCCCCTCTCTCGTACGGCACCCGCCGTCCGAGTCAGAGGCTCTCCGCCCGACCGCCCCGCGAAGGGCCGGTCCTCGGTAGTGGCCCCCGGGACGCATCGCTTCCTCCCCGCGGGGGAACAGCACCGCCCGAGGGCTTCGATCGAAGACCGGTCGCCCCCGGAACGCAGGTCGGCGCGAGGCGCCGCAAGAGGAACGTCGCGGTATGCGACGAAGAGAGAAGGACAGATGTCCGCACCCACCACGCAGGGCAGCATCGCTGCCGAGTTCGACCCCGAGGACGGGGTCACCACCGCCACCGCGGTGATCGACAACGGCAGCTTCGGCAGCCGTTCGGTCACCTTCGAGACCGGCCGGCTCGCCCGCCAGGCCGCCGGCTCCGTCGTCGTCACCATGGGCGACACCATGCTGCTGTCGGCCACCACGGCCGGCCGCCAGCCCAAGGAGCACTTCGACTTCTTCCCGCTGACGGTCGACGTCGAGGAGCGGATGTACGCCGCCGGGCGCATCCCCGGCTCGTTCTTCCGCCGCGAGGGCCGGCCGTCGGAGGACGCGATCCTCACCTGCCGGTTGATCGACCGGCCGCTGCGCCCGACCTTCGCCAAGGGCCTGCGCAACGAGGTCCAGGTCGTCATCACCGTCATGTCGCTGGACCCCGAGCACCTCTACGACGTGCTGGCGATCAACGGCGCCTCGGCGTCCACCCAGCTGTCCGGCCTGCCGTTCTCCGGCCCCGTCGGCGGCACCCGGGTCGCGCTGATCAACGGCCAGTGGGTCGGCTTCCCGACGCAGACCGAGCTCGAGGACGCCGTCTTCGACATGGTGGTGGCCGGCCGGGTGCTGCCCGACGGCGATGTCGCGATCATGATGGTCGAGGCCGAGGCCACCGAGAAGACGATCGCGCTGGTCGCCGGCGGTGCCCCCGCACCGACCGAGGAGATCGTGGCCCAGGGCCTCGAGGCCGCGAAGCCCTTCATCAAGGCGCTGTGCGAGGCGCAGGCCGCCGTCGCGGAGAAGGCCGCCAAGCCGGTCGCCGAGTTCCCCCGCTTCCTGGACTACCAGGACGACGTCTACGCCGCCGTCGAGGCGCAGGTCGGCGACAAGCTCGCGCAGGCCCAGCAGATCGCCGGCAAGCAGGAGCGCGAGGACGCCACCGACGCCCTCAAGGACGAGGTCAAGGCCGCGCTGGCCGGCCAGTTCGAGGGTCGCGAGAAGGAGATCTCCGGCGCCTTCCGCGCGCTGACCAAGAAGGTCGTCCGCCAGCGCATCCTGCGCGACAAGGTCCGCATCGACGGCCGGGGGCTGACCGACATCCGGCCGCTGTCGGCGGAGGTCGAGGTCATCCCGCGGGTGCACGGCTCGGCGCTGTTCGAGCGCGGCGAGACGCAGATCCTGGGCGTCACCACGCTGAACATGCTCCGGATGGAGCAGCAGCTGGACACGCTCTCGCCGGTGAGTCGCAAGCGCTACATGCACAACTACAACTTCCCGCCGTACTCCACGGGTGAGACCGGCCGCGTGGGCTCGCCCAAGCGCCGCGAGATCGGCCACGGCGCGCTCGCCGAGCGGGCGCTCCTGCCGGTGCTGCCCGACCGCGAGGAGTTCCCCTACGCGATCCGGCAGGTGTCCGAGGCCCTGGGCTCCAACGGCTCGACGTCGATGGGCTCGGTCTGCGCCTCGACGCTCGCCCTGCTCAACGCCGGTGTGCCGCTGCGCGCCCCGGTCGCCGGCATCGCCATGGGTCTGGTCTCCGACGAGGTCGACGGCAAGACCGAGTACGTCGCGCTGACCGACATCCTCGGCGCCGAGGACGCCTTCGGTGACATGGACTTCAAGGTCGCCGGCACCAAGGACTTCGTCACGGCCCTCCAGCTGGACACGAAGCTCGACGGCATCCCCTCCGACGTCCTCGCCGGTGCGCTGACCCAGGCCCGCGCGGCCCGGCTGCACATCCTCGACGTCATGGGCGAGGCCATCGACGGCCCTGACGAGATGAGCCCGTTCGCGCCGCGGGTCACCACGGTGCGCATCCCGGTCGACAAGATCGGCGCGGTCATCGGCCCCAAGGGTCAGATGATCAACGCGATCCAGGACGAGACCGGCGCGGACATCACCATCGAGGACGACGGCACGATCTACGTCGGTGCGTCCGACGGCCCCTCGGCCCAGGCCGCGGTGGACCGGATCAACGCCATCGCCAACCCGCAGATGCCCAAGGTCGGCGAGCGCTTCCTCGGCACGGTCGTCAAGACCACGCCGTTCGGCGCCTTCGTCTCCCTGCTCCCGGGCAAGGACGGGCTGGTGCACATCAGCAAGCTCGGTGCCGGCAAGCGCATCGGCAAGGTCGAGGACGTCGCGAACGTCGGCGACAAGATGCAGGTCGAGATCACCGACATCGACGCCCGCGGCAAGATCAGCCTCGCGCCGGTCGCCGCCGAGGGTGCCGACACGCCCGCCGAGGCTCCGGCCGAGGCCGCTCCTGCAGGTGAGTGACCACGACTGATCTGATCCGGGCCGGGGCGGGTGCTGATGCACCCGCCCCGGTTCCCGTAGGGACGACCGCGCTGCTCGACCTCGACGAGGTCGGCGGGCGGGTGGAACGCACCGAGCTCCCAGGGGGCCTGCGGGTGCTCACCGAGACGATGCCGGGCGTGCTGTCGGCGACCCTCGGCATCTGGGTGGGCGTGGGCTCGCGGGACGAGACGCCGGCCGTCGCCGGCTCGTCGCACTTCCTGGAGCACCTGCTGTTCAAGGGGACGACGTCGCGCGGCGCGCTGGAGATCGCGACGGCCATGGACGCGGTCGGCGGTGAGATGAACGCGTTCACCGCCAAGGAGCACACCTGCTACTACGCGAACGTGCTCGCCAGCGACCTGCCGCTCGCGGTCACGCTGCTCGCCGACCTGGTCACCGACGCGACGAACACCGCGGCGGACCTGGAGTCGGAGCGGACGGTGGTGCTCGAGGAGATCGCCATGCGCGACGACGAGCCCTCCGATGCCGTGCACGACCTGTTCGCCGAGACGCTCTACGGCGACACCTCGCTCGGCCGCTCGGTCCTGGGCACGATCGAGTCGATCGAGGGGCTCACCCGGGACGACGTCGACGGCTGGTACCGCTCGCGGTACGCGGTGCCCTCGATCGTCGTGACGGCGGCCGGGCGGGTGGACCACCAGCAGGTGCTCGAGCTGGTGACCGCAGCCTTCGGGGACCGGCTCTCCGGCGCCGGCCGCCCGGCCCCGCTGCGCACGGGCGACGTCGACCTGGTGCGGCCGGCCCGGTCCGCCGGGCTCATCTCCCGCCGGACCGAGCAGACGCACCTGCTGCTCGGCACGCCGGCGATGGGCCGGCAGGACGAGCGCCGCTACGTGGCCGCCGTCCTCGACGCCGCCGTCGGTGGGGGCATGAGCTCGCGGCTGTTCCAGGAGATCCGCGAGAAGCGCGGGCTGGTGTACAGCGTGGGCTCGGCGATGACGCACTACGCCGGGGCCGGAGCGTTCTCCGTCTACGCCGGCTGCTCGAAGAAGCGGGTGCCCGAGGTGCTGCGGCTGATCCGCGAGGAGCTGGGCCGGGTCGCGTCCGACGGGCTCACCGCCGAGGAGGTCGCCCGCGCCCGCGGTCAGTTGAAGGGCGGTCTGGTCCTCGGGCTGGAGGACACCGGGTCCCGGATGAGCCGGCTGGGCAAGAGCGAGCTCTCCTACGGGGAGTACGTGCCGGTGCGGGACGTGCTCGCCCGCATCGAGGACGTCGACGAGGGACAGGTCCGGTCGGTGGCCGCCGAGCTGTTCGGCCAGGAGACCTGCCTGGCCGTCGTGGGCCCCTACCGCGAGTCCGACCTCGACCGGCTCTGAGCACGAGGTGCCCGCCGTCGGAGGTGCGCTCGCCCGCGCCGCGTTCGCCGTCGCCCTCGTGCTGTCGCTGGTGGTGCTGTTCGCTCCCGGGTCGGACGTGCCGTCGGCCCCGCCGGGGGTGGACAAGGTCGTCCACCTGCTCGTGTTCGCCGGCCTGGCCCTCACGGGCCGGTGGGCGGGCGCGCCGCGGACACCGCTCGCGGTGGGGCTGGTCCTGTACGCCGTGGGCAGCGAGCTGATCCAGGGGCTGGCCCCGCTGGGACGCTCGGCTTCGGTGGCCGACGGCGCCGCCGACCTGGCGGGGGTCACGGTCGGGCTGCTGCTCTGGGGCTGGCGCACCCGCCGGGCACGCTGAACCGCGGGGCTGCCTTGCGTCGTGGCCGTCGGCCGGGAAATCTGACCGGGTGACCACGAGCGCCTCCGACCTGCAGCCCGGCTCCTCCGACCGCGCGTCCTCGCTGATCCCCGTGGGGGTGCTCGGCGCCCGCGGTCGGATGGGCACCGAGGTGGTCAAGGCGGTGAACGACGCCGAGGACCTGGAGCTCGTGGCCATGGTCGACGACGGCGACTGGCTGTTCAACGTGGCCGACGCCGGCGCCCAGGTGGTCGTCGACTTCACCCGGCCGGACGTGGTCATGGACAACATCCGGTTCTGCATCGACAACAACATCCACTGCGTGGTGGGCACCACCGGGTTCGACGAGGCCCGCCTGGCCACGGTGGCCGAGTGGCTCGAGCCGAAGCCCGAGCTCGGCGTGGTCATCGCCCCCAACTTCGGCATCGGCGCGATCCTGCTCATGCGCTTCGCCCAGGAGGCGGCCCGCTTCTTCCCGTCGGTGGAGGTGGTGGAGCTGCACCACCCGAACAAGGTGGACGCACCGTCGGGGACGGCGGTGCGCACGGCCCGCCTGGTGGCGGCCGCCCGTCGCGCGGCCGGGCTCCCGCCGGCTCCCGACGCGACCTCCGACGAGCTGCCCGGCGCCCGCGGTGCCGACGTGGAGGGCGTGCGCGTGCACGCCGTGCGCCTCACCGGCCTGGTCGCGCACCAGGAGGTGCTGCTGGGCGCGGCGGGGGAGACGCTGACCCTGCGGCACGACTCCTACGACCGCGCCTCGTTCATGCCCGGCGTCCTGCTGGCGGTCCGGGAGATCGGCCGGCGCCCGGGGCTGACGGTGGGGATCGAGAGCTTCCTGGGCCTCTGACGCTCCGGCTGCGCGCCGCCACGGGTCCGCGGTGGCCGGGCCGGCTGACCCCGCCCGGCCCGTGGATGACGGGTGGGTGTCGGGGGTGTGGCGGGGGCGTGTCGGGGGTCACGGGGGGTGGGTTTGACCGGGCTGGGAGGGGCGTGTAACTTTCTCTTTGCGCCGAGCGGCCCGGAAGGGCCGCCGGACCAGCCCCCGGTAGACGGGCTGCTGGAA
>NZ_JBJHAF010000017.1:0-57880 GCF_054050855.1 Blastococcus sp. SYSU DS0539
GCTCGCAGATCAGCTCGGCCCGGTAGGCGGCCAGCGCCGACTCCGCCTGCTGGATCCGCCGCAGCTCCAGCGCGATCTCGGCATCGGTGCGGGCCGCGACCGGCATCGCCTCACCCAGCCGGGTCGGGCGCACCGAGACCCCCGGCGGGGTCAGCTCGGCCGGCCACGGCGGCACGTCCAGGACATCGACCGTCAAGCCGACCCCTAACCCACCACCTTCGAACACATGAGCGAACCTACCGGCGCGGTCCGACAGTTTCCCGAGGTCAGGCCACGGACGCCCAGGCCGCGAGTACCGGAGGTGTCTCGGGCGGCGCGTGCACGGTTCCTCGGGCGAGGGCGAGGGGCACGGGGTCCTGGTGGCCGGTCGGGAACGCCGTCGCACGGACGTCCGCTGGGACCGGCCCGCGGTGAAGGCCGGCCCCGGCACGCCGCCTCGGCGGCTCAGAAGGGGAACTGCCGCCGCGTGTGCTGGACGCTGATCCAGTGGTCGGTGGTGAACTCCTCGATCGCCCACTCGCCGCCGAACCGGCCGAGCCCGGAGTCCTTCTCCCCGCCGAACGCGGTGTTGTTCTCGTCGTTCAGCGGCGAGTCGTTGACGTGCGTCATGCCCGCCTCCACCTGCAGGGCGAAGTTCACCCCGCGCAGGGTGTCCCGGGTGAAGACGGCGCTGGAGAGCCCGTACTCGGTGTCGTTGGCGATGCTCAGCGCCTCGGCCTCGTCGCGGGCACGGATGATCGTCGCGACCGGGCCGAACACCTCCTGCCGGGCGGTGGCGACGTCGTTGGTGCCCAGCAGCACGTGCGGCGGCAGCACCGAGCCGATCGGGCCGGTGGGGTCGCCGCCGAGCAGCTGGTCGGCGCCGTCGGCGATCGACTGGGCGACCTTCTCCTGGATGCCCTCGAGCTGCTTGGCGTTGATGATCGGGCCGATCACGGTGTCGGCTTCGGTCGGGTCGCCGGCCTTCAGCCCCCGCACCCGCTCCACGTAGCGGTCGACGAACTCGTCGTGCACGCCGGCGTCCACCACGATCCGGTTGGTGATCATGCAGACCTGGCCCTGGTGGAAGAACTTGCCGAACACCGCGGCGTCCACCGCGTACTCCAGGTCGGCGTCGTCCAGCACCACCAGCGGGCCGTTGCCGCCCAGTTCGAGGGAGAGCTTCTTCAGCCCGGCCTTCTCGGCGATGCCCTTGCCGACCGGGGTGGACCCGGTGAAGGAGACGACCCGGGGCGTGGGGTGGCTGACGATCGAGTCGCCGATGTCCCGGCCGGCGCCGATGACCACCGAGAGCAGGCCCGGCGGCAGGCCGGCCTCCTCGTAGAGCTTGGCCAGGAGGAGCCCACCGGTCACCGGGGTGTCGCCGGCCGGCTTCAGGACGACGGCGTTGCCGAGGGCCAGGGCGGGCGCGACCGAGCGGTTGGACAGGTGCATCGGCACGTTCCACGGGCTGATGACGGCCACGACGCCCACCGGACGGCGGTAGACGCGGCTCTCCTTGCCCTCGATGTCGGCCGGCAGGATCCGGCCCTCCATCCGGTACGGGTAGGACGACGCCTCGTGGAAGTCGCGGAGGGTGATCGCGTACTCGAACTCGGCGGCGGGGGCGGCGGCGCCGCTCTCGCGGATGTGCCACTCGACGATCTCGTCCTTGCGCGCCTCCATGATCCGGGCGGCGCGGCGCATCACGTCGGCGCGGTCGCTGGGCAGCCGGGCGGCCCACTCGCGCTGCGCCTCCTTGGCGGTCGCGTAGGCCTCGTCGAGGTCCTCGGCGTTCGCCAGCGGGATCTCGGTCAGCGTCTCGCCGGTGTAGGGATCGGTGTCGGTGGCGGTCTTCCCCGCGTTGCCGGCGCGCCAGGAGCCGGCGATCGGCATGCGGTCGAAGCCGTCGTAGCGGGCGGGGACCGTGGAGTCGGAAGCCATGCATCGGGCCCTACCCGGTCGTGCGCGACGGACACGCCGGGCGAAGCCGCCGGGTCACGAGGCGGCCCCGGCCGTAGTGGTCAGCCGGCGTCAGCGGGGCGCGGGACCGGCGAGCAGGACGGGGACGGGGGAGTGGTGGGTGACGTGCTCAGCGACGCTGCCGAGCATCCGGCGCGACAGGCCCCGGCCCCGCCGGCCCACGACGACGACGTCGGCGCCCTCCTGCCGCGCGACGTCGAGCAGCGCGGTGCCCGGCTGCCCGCTGACCAGCTCGACGACCGGCGACGCCTCGGGGAACCAGTCGGCCCGGTCGGCCAGCAGCGCCCGGCACCGGGCCTGCTCGCTGTCGTCGGCGAACTCCACGACGTCGGGGTCGACGGCCATCACCAGCACCACCCGGGCGCCCTCGCCGGGCAGCAGCCCCGCCGCGTCCCGCAGCGCCCGGTCGGACTCCGCGGACCCGTCGACGCCCACCACGACCGTCATCGCGCCGGCGGCCGGCGGCGGGCCCCCGTCGGCGCGGGGCGTGCGCTCGACCACCCGGTGCTCGCGCCGGCCGCGTTCCAGCGCCATCGGCACGAACAGCGGCCCGAGGACGGCGCCCAGGAAGTACCACTGCGGATCGCGGTACCCCCGGCGGCCGAGGAACAGGGCGGCGCTGCAGCCGATCGCCACCCAGAGGACGAGGATCAGGGCGATGACGGCGGACGTCGGCATGGCGGCTCCCGTTCGACGGCGGGGCAGCGACGGTTCCGGCCCCTGCAGGACTGACGCCCGACGGTCGGGTCAGGTTCCGCGGTCCGGCGCACCTAGACTCGGCGGACGTGTCCCGGCAACCGTTGATCGCGCCCAGCCTGCTGTCCGCGGACTTCGCCCGCATCGCCGACGAGGTGGCGCGCGTGGCCGACGCCGACTGGCTGCACGTCGACGTGATGGACGCGCACTTCGTCCCGAACCTCACCCTCGGCCTGCCCGTCGTCCAGGCGATCCAGCAGGTCAGCCCGGTGCCCCTGGACTGCCACCTCATGATCGAGGACCCGGAGCGCTGGGCGCCCGGCTACGCCGAGGCCGGCGCGCGCAACGTGACCGTGCACGCCGAGGCCTGCACCGATCCCCGGGCCGTGGCCCGGGACCTGCGGGCGGCCGGGGCGCTGGCCGGCCTGGCGATCAAGCCGGGAACGCCGCTCGAGGACCACCTGGACGTGCTGACGGAGTTCGACACGCTGCTGGTGATGAGCGTCGAGCCCGGCTTCGGCGGACAGTCCTTCATCGCCGACGTCCTGCCCAAGGTGCGGCGCGCCCGCGAGCTCGTCGACGCCGGCGAGCTCACCCTGCTCGTCGAGATCGACGGCGGCATCAACGCCGACACCATCGAGCAGGCGGCCGAGGCCGGCGTCGACATGTTCGTCGCCGGATCCGCGGTCTACGGGGCCGAGGACCCCGCCAAGGCCATCGCGGCACTGCGCGCGCAGGCCGCCGCGGCCATGTCCGGATGAGCGTCACCGCGCTCGAACTGCGTGCCATGGCGCGTGCCCGGGAGCTGGGCGCGGCGGCGCTGGGGACGACCAGCCCCAACCCGGCGGTGGGCGCCGTGGTCCTGGCCGCCGACGGCGGCGTCGCGGGGGAGGGGGCGACGGCTCCGCCGGGCGGTCCGCACGCCGAGGTCGCCGCGCTGGCGCAGGCGGGCGAGCGGGCCCGCGGCGGCACCGCCGTCGTCACCCTGGAGCCCTGCGCGCACACCGGTCGCACCGGACCGTGCGCCGACGCGCTGCTGGCCGCCGGGATCGCCCGGGTCGTGGTCGCCGTGCCCGAGCCGACCGAACTGGCCGGCGGGGGCGCCGCACGGCTGCGCGCCGCCGGGGTCGACGTCGTCGTGGGGGTCGAGCGGGAGGCCGCCGAGCGCGGGGCGCTCGCCGGCTGGCTGACCGGGGTCCGCGAGCAGCGCCCGTACGTGATCTGGAAGGTGGCCGCGACCCTCGACGGGCGCGTGGCCGCCGCCGACGGGAGCAGCCGCTGGATCACCGGCCCGGAGGCGCGCGCCGAGGTGCACCGGCTGCGGGCCGGCTGCGACGCCGTCGTCGTCGGCTCGGGCACGGCGCTGACCGACGATCCGCAGCTCACCGTCCGGGATGCCGACGGCCGGGACGCCGCCCGCCAGCCGCTGCGGGTGGTCGTCGACCGCCGGGACCGGCTGCCGGCCGGCGCCCGGGTCCTGGACGACGCCGCCCCGACGCACGTGAGCCGGGCCGCGGAGCCGTCCGCGCTGCTGGCCGAGCTGTTCGCCCGCGACGTCCGCCGGGTGCTGCTCGAGGGCGGGCCGACGCTGGCCGCGGCCTTCCTGCGGGCCGGGCTGGTCGACGAGGCCGTCGTCCACCTCGCACCGAAGCTGCTGGGGGCCGGCCGGTCGCTCGTCGGCGACCTGGGAATCAGCGGGATCGGCTCGGCGCTGTCCTTGTGGGTCAGCGATCTCACCCCCCTGGGCGGGGACGTGCAGATCCGGCTGCACCCCACCCGGCACACTGGTGGGGTGCCCCGCACCGGCGGGGACGGCACGGACGGAGGGAGCTGAGGTGTTCACCGGCATCGTCGAAGAGGTGGGCACCCTGGCCGGGCGCGAGGACCAGGGCGACTCCGCCGTCCTCCGGATCCGCGCCCGTACCGTCCTGCAGGACGTGTCGCTGGGCGACTCCATCGCGGTCAACGGCGTCTGCCTCACCGTGACCGGCGTCCAGCCCGACGCCGACGGCGCCGGGATCTGGACCACCGACGTCATGGCCGAGACGCTGCGCCGCAGCAGCCTCGGCTCGGTCACCGACGGCGCGCCGGTCAATCTCGAGCGCGCCGTCAGCCCGCACACCCGGCTCGGTGGCCACCTGATGCAGGGCCACGTCGACGGCGTCGGCCGGATCGTGTCCCGCACCCCCGCCGAGCACTGGGAGGTCGTCCGCATCGGCCTCCCGGCCGAGCTCGGCCGCTACGTCGTCGAGAAGGGCTCCATCGCCGTCGACGGCGTCTCGCTGACCGTGAGTGCGGTCAGCGCCGTGGACGACCCCGAGCCCTGGCTCGAGGTCAGCCTCATCCCCACCACCCTCCGCGAGACCACGCTCGGCGCGCGCGCCACGGGGGAGCCCGTCAACCTGGAGGTCGACGTGATCGCCAAGTACGTGGAACGCCTGCTGGGAGCCCGTCGATGAGCGCGCCCCGCACCCGGCTGGACTCCATCGAGGCCGCCCTCGCCGCGATCAAGAGCGGCAAGCCCGTCGTCGTCGTCGACGACGAGGACCGCGAGAACGAGGGCGACCTGATCTTCGCCGCCGAGCTCGCCACCCCCGAGCTGGTCGCGTTCATGGTCCGGTACACCTCCGGCTACGTCTGCGTGGCCGTCACCGAGGCCGACGCCGACCGGCTCGACCTGCCGCCCATGCACCGGGTGAACCAGGATCGCCTCGGCACCGCCTACACGGTCACCGTGGACGCCCGCGAGGGCGTCACCACCGGCATCTCCGCGGCCGACCGGGCGCACACCATCCGCACCCTCGCCGCGGCGGACACCACGTCGGCCGACCTCGCCCGGCCGGGCCACGTCGTGCCGCTGCGGGCCCGCGACGGCGGTGTGCTGCGCCGGCCCGGCCACACCGAGGCCGCCGTCGACCTCGCCGTCCTCGCCGGGCTGCGCCCGTCCGGGGTGCTCTGCGAGGTCGTCAGCGAGAAGGACCCGATCGGCATGGCCCGCAGCGACGAGCTGCGCGTCTTCGCCGACGAGCACGACCTCTGCCTGATCTCCATCGCCGACCTCATCGCCTACCGCAAGCGGTTCGACAAGCTGGTGGAGCGGGTGGCCGAGGCGATCGTCCCCCTCGTGCCGGGGACCTTCACCGCGGTGGGTTACCGCAGCTCCTACGACGAGCGCGAGCACGTGGCCTTCGTCTACGGCGACATCGCCGACGGCGAGGACGTGCTGGTGCGCGTGCACTCCGAGTGCCTGACCGGCGACGTGTTCGGCTCGCTGCGCTGCGACTGCGGTCCCCAGCTGCAGGCCGCGCTGGCCGCGGTCGCGCAGGAGGGCCGCGGGATCGTGCTCTACATCCGCGGGCACGAGGGCCGGGGGATCGGCCTGCTGCACAAGCTGCAGGCCTACCAGTTGCAGGACATGGGCGCCGACACCGTCGACGCCAACCTCGACCTCGGCCTGCCGGCCGATGCGCGGGACTACGGCACGGGCGCGCAGATCCTGGTGGACCTCGGCGTGCACACCATGCGGCTGCTGACCAACAACCCGGCCAAGCGCGCCGGGCTGGAGGGCTACGGGCTGCGCGTGCTCGGCCGGGTGCCGCTGCCCAGCCACGTCACCGCGGAGAACCTCGGCTACCTGCGCACCAAGCGGGACCGGATGGGCCACCTGCTCGACATCATCGAGCCGGAGACCGAGTCCGGTCCGGCGGACGTCCCGGGGACGACGACGGCGCCCGGCCCGGCCGACGCCCCGGGGACGACGACGGTGCCCGGGACGGACGTCCCGCTCGGCCGGAACGAGCAGCCGCAGTGAGCGGCGCCGGCGCGCCGCAGGTCGGTGCCGTCGACGCGGCCGGACTGACCCTCGGCATCGTCGTGACCACCTGGCACGCGGAGCTCACCGACACGCTCCTGGCCCGCGCGGTCGAGGCGGCGAGGGCCAGCGGCATCCCCGCGCCCACGGTCGTCCGGGCGCCGGGTGCGGTCGAGCTGCCGGTGGTGGCCCAGGCCCTGGCCGAGCGGCACGACGCCGTGGTCGCGCTCGGCGTCGTCGTGCGCGGCGGCACCCCGCACTTCGAGTACGTCTGCGACGCCGTGACGGCCGGGCTCACCCGGGTGGCGCTGGACGCCGGGAAGCCCGTCGGCAACGGCGTGCTCACCTGCGACACCGAGGAGCAGGCCCGCGACCGGGCCGGCCTGCCCGGCTCGGCCGAGGACAAGGGCTGGGAAGCGGCGATCGCCGCCCTGGCCACCGCCCTCACCCTCCGCGAGCTGCGCGGTCCGCAGCGGCAGACCGGCTTCTCCGTGACCCCCGCCGGCCAGGAGGCCCGCTCGTGAAGACCTTCGACACCCTGTTCGCCGAGCTGGCCGGCAAGGTCGCGGCCGGTGACCCGGCGTCGGGCACCGTCACCGCCGTGCGTGACGGCGTGCACGCCGCCGGCAAGAAGGTCGTGGAGGAGGCCGCCGAGTCGTGGATGGCGGCCGAGCACGAGGGCGCCGACCGCACCGCCGAGGAGATCAGCCAGCTCCTCTACCGGGTGCAGGTGCTCATGCTGGCCCGGGGCCTGACCCTGGACGACGTCTACGCTCACCTCTGAAAGAGGACCCTCGAGGCCCCCACGACACGCTCCGCGCGCCGCGGGCCCCTGCTCGAGGGCCGTTCCATCACGTCACCTAGGAGTTCCTCCAGTGCTGCGCATCGCCGTGCCCAACAAGGGCGTCCTGAGCGAGCCGGCGGCCGAGATGCTCGCCGAGAGCGGCTACCGCCAGCGCCGCAGCACCAAGGACCTCGCGGTCTTCGACCCGGACAACGACACCGAGTTCTTCTACCTGCGGCCGCGTGACATCGCGGTGTACGTGGCCGCCGGCACGCTGGACGTCGGCATCACCGGCCGGGACATGCTGCTGGAGACCGCACCGGCCGACGGCGAGGGCGCGGCCGCGGTGGAGGTCATGCCGTTGGGCTTCGGCCACTCGTCGTTCCGCTTCGCCAGCCCGGTGGAGTCGGGCATCGAGCGGGTGGAGCAGCTGGCCGGCAAGCGCATCGCCACCGCCTACCCGGTGCTGCTGCAGCGCTTCCTCGACGACGCCGGCATCTCCGCGGGCGTGGTCAAGCTCGACGGCGCGGTCGAGACCGCCTGCCGTCTCGGCGTGGCCGAGGCGGTCTGCGACGTGGTGGAGACCGGCACCACCCTGCGGGCCGCGGGGCTGCACATCATCGGTGACCCGGTGCTCACCAGCGAGGCCGTGCTGGTCCGGCGGGAGGGCGCCGAGGAGATCCCCGCCGTCGCGCAGCTGCGCCGCCGGCTGCGCGGTGTGCTGGTGGCGCGGCAGTACGTGATGCTCGACTACGACTGCCCGAACGAGCTGCTCGAGAAGGCCACCGCCGTCACCCCGGGGATCGAGGGCCCGACGGTGAGCCCGCTGCAGACGCCGGGCTGGTCGGCGGTGCGCGCGATGATCGCCCGCACCGAGACCAACCGGGTGATGGACGAGCTCTGGGAGCTCGGCGCCCGGGCCATCCTGGTCACCAGCATCCACGCCTCGCGCATCTGACCGCGGGAGCCGGTCCGGCACGTCGAGCGGATCGGGGCGGAACCATGCGCCAGGGTGGTTCGTCGTGACGATCATGCGACGCCTCCTGCTTCTCGCCCTGCTGACCGCGGTGGTCCTGCTGGGCGCCTGCGGGTCCGGGGACGGCGGCGACGCACCGGGCACCGACGGTGCGGGGGCCGGCGGGGACACCGCGAGCGAGAGCGGCGGCGCCGACGGGATCCGGCAGGCCGACAACGACCTGCGGATCGAGGTGAGCCGGGGCAACGGGTCGCCGCCCGAGACCTGGACGCTCACCTGCGCCGGCTTCGCCGAGGGCAGCCATCCGGAGGCCGAGGCGGCCTGCGCACACCTCGAGGGCATGGAGGATCCGTTCGCCCCCGTGCCGGCCGACGCCGTCTGCACCGAGCAGTACGGCGGGGCGCAGACCGCGCGGATCACCGGCCAGTGGCGCGGGGAGCCCGTGGACCTGGAGCTGTCCCGGGTCGACGGCTGCCGGATCGCCCAGTGGGACTCCCTCGGCCCGGTGCTGCCCGTGCCGGTGGGCGTCGAGCCGCTGGGCTGAGCAGCGAGCCGCTGCCCTCACAGCGTGCGAGGGGCAGCGGCCGAGGGGTCAGCGGCGCGTGGTGCGGTCCACGAGGTCGATCGCCGTGCAGAGGCCCAGGGCCATCGCCCGCCCGCTCGTGGCGCCGGTGGCCAGGAGCCGCTCGATCGCGGGTGCCAGCGGGCGCTCGCCGACCAGCCCGCGCAGGACCGCGGCGTACTCGCCGCTCACCTGGCCGGCGGCCGCGTGCCGCAGCAGGGCCCGGGACAGCTCCGTGGTGCGCCCGGCGGCCAGCGAGCAGACGCCGGCGGCGAACCGCTCGGCGGCCGGGTGCCCGAGGAGCACGAGCCCGGCGATGGTGCCGGCCATGACGTCGTCGCCGGCGGGCGTGAGCCCCGGCCCCAGGCCGATGAGCCGGGTCGCCGTGCGCAGCGCCGCCTCCAGGTCGGCCCGGCGGACGGCGCCGCGCAGGGCGGCCAGCGGGCCACCCGGGCCGGTGGGGAGGCCGGGCAGCGTGAAGGAGCTGTGCGGCACGCCCTCGCCGTACAGCGTGGTCCGCAGCTGCCGGACGCCCTCGGGCAGGAGCGCCGGGCGCCCACCGGGCAGCCGCGGACGGGGGTCCCACCAGGCGGCCGCGCTGACCGCCAGGTCGCCGACGACGATCCGGCCGCCCCCCACCTCGGCGGGCGCGCCGGTGGGCAGGGCGACCAGCGGCCGGCCGTTGTTCGGCCGGAAGAGGACGCAGCCCAGGGGGAGACGTGCGGCGTCGCTGGTGAGGACGCCGACCACGTCACCGCCGCCCCGCTCGCCCACGACCTGCACGTAGACGGCGGCCGGCACGCTGAGCAGCACCCGCGCGGGGCGGACGGGGCCGCGCAGCAGCTCCGCCACCCCGGTGCTCGCCGCCGCCGGGACCGCGGTCGGAACCCTCGCGGCCGACGCGGTGCGCGCGGCGGCGCGGGCCGACTCGCGGGGCAGCGGGATCGTCGGCAGCCCGGCGCGTGCCGCGCGGCCGCGGAGTGCGTCACCTGCACTGGGGTCGGTACGGACTTCGGTGTCGTCGATCGCGCGCATGGGTCGCCCTCCACCCGACGGGACGACGGAGGCTCCTGGATCGGCGCTCCGCCCCTCTGTCCACACCCCCGCTGGGACGGTGCGCACGCTCCCTCACGGAGCGCTTACCATCCAGCGAGCGGGTGGATCGAGGTCGAACCTAAGCGGCGCGTCGCACGCCCTCTTATGGCGGATGTCGCCAAGAATGGGCTCCGGCGTCCGGGGACACCTGACAGGATCCTGCAGTGTGGCACCCTGGCTGACGACTGAAAGGGGATGCCTCATGACCCAGAGTGATGTGTCGGACGGAACGTCAACTCAGGGTAATGGAACCGCCCCGTTCCGTCGTAACTGGGCGGTCGACGAATCGCCCCGGATCGAGCCGCCGGACGACCGCGCGAGCTGGCAGCAGCGCATGGGGCTGACCGTCGAGGAGGCGCTCGGTCTCCCGGTCCTCGAGGGCGCCACCGTGATCGCCGGCGCGGCCGGGCTGAGCCGGGCCATCCGGCACATGGTGGTCGACGACCCGGCCGAGCCGCTGGCCGCCGCCGGCCCCGACGTCCTCGTCGTGCTGGGTGCCCGCCTTCCCCCCGCCGACCCGGCGAGCTGCCGGGCCCTCGTCGAGCGCCTCGACGTCGCGGGCACCGCGGCGCTGGCCTACCGGCGCACGGACGGCCCCCCGCCGCTGCCCGCCGAGGTGCTCGCGGAGGCCGACCGCCGCGGGCTGCCCGTGCTGGCCCTGCCCGCGAGCGCGCGGCTGGACGAGATCGTCTCCGCGGTCCTGGGCACGGTCGTGGCCAAGCAGGGGCAGGCGCTCGCGCTCTCCTCCCGCATCGACGACCAGTTCATGGAGGTGGCCCTCACCGGCGGCGGGCTGGCCGAGGTGACCCTGCGGCTGGCCGTGATGCTCGACGGTGCGGCGGTGCTCGGGCTGGGCCCCGACCGCGAGGTGGTCACCAGCGCGGGGCCCCGGGACGACGTTGCCGAGATCAGCGACTGGCTGTGGCTGCTGGACGCCGCCGCCGACGACGCGCTCGCCGAGCTGACCCCGTCCCGCCGGCTCTCCGGCGTCCGTGCCGACCAGACCGTGGTCACCCCGGCCGACGTGCTGGCCGACGCCGACCTGTCGCCGGCCGACGGCATCCTGCTCGTGCCCGGCCACCACCAGCTGCCCGGTGGGGTGGGGGAGTACGCGGTCGCACCGATCATGGCCGGGGACCAGCGGCACGGCTGGCTCGTCGCGGTCCACCGGACCGGCGCGATGATGCTCGGCGCCGGCGGCGTGCTGGAGCGGGCCGCCGTCATCGCCGCGCTGTCGGTCATCCGGCTGCAGGCGGTGCACTCGGTCGAGCTGCGCTTCCAGGGAGACCTGGTCCGCCGGCTGGTCGGCGGCTCCGTCGGCCACACCGAGCGCACCCTCGCCTACACCCGGTCCTTCGGCTGGCGCCTGGACGGCCCGGTGGCCGTCCTCGTCACCGCGACCGAGACCGTCGCGGACGCCACCGCCGACCCGACCCGCGCCCTGGACGTGCTCGACCGGCTGGCCGACGGCTGGCGGGCCGCGCTGGAGTCGGAGGTGGCCGGAGCCGCCGTCGCCGGGCTGGCCACCGAGATCGTGACGCTGCTCCCGCTGGACGGTCGCACGCCCGAGGAGCTGTCCGCCCTGGTGTCCGCGGTGACCTCCCGGGTCAACGGGCGGCTGCGCCGGGTCGGCCGGCTGCTGGGCACGGGCATCGGCCGGCCCGCCGGGTCGCTGGCTGAGCTGGCCGAGGCCCACCGGCAGGCGCAGCGCGCCCTCGGCGTCGGCCAGGAGATCCACGGCGGGTCGGCGGTCACGCACTTCGACCAGCTCGGGGTCTTCCGGCTGCTGTCGCTGATCCCCGACAGCACCGAGCTGCGCTCCTACGTCGACGAGGTGCTCGGCCCCCTGGCCGACGCCGCCGACGCGGACTCCGCCGACCTGCGCGAGACGCTGCTGGTGCTGCTGGAGACCAACCTCAACGTCGCGGAGTCCGCCCGGCGGCTGCACTTCCACTACAACACCATGCGTTACCGGATCGGCAAGCTCGAGCGGATGCTCGGACCGTTCACCACCGATCCGAACCTGCGGCTGAACCTGCTGCTGGCGCTGCACGCGGCCCGCATGCGCGGGCTGGACCAGCCGGCCCGCCCGCCGCTGGACGGCGGGATGGCGCTGCCCGACGACGGGTTCGAGGCGCTGCTCTGAGCCCGGCGCGCAACGCGGTCCCGCTCCGGGGAGCGGGCCGGCCCGGGGCCGGGCAGGGTGGTGCCGGGCGCCGCAGGGGGCGGCGCGGGAGGAGATCCGCATGACCGAGGCCGAACGTCCGCTCGCCGGCAAGGTGGCCCTGGTGACCGGGGCGTCGTCGGGGATCGGTGAGGCGACCGCGGTCGCCCTGGCCGCCGCCGGTGCCGCCGTCGCCATCGGAGCCCGCCGTACCGACCGGCTGGACGCCCTCGCCGCCCGGCTCCGGGACGGCGGTGCGTCGGTGCTGCAACTGGCGCTCGACGTGACCGACGAGCGGGCCTGCGCCGACGCCGTCGCGCGCACCCGCGCGGAGCTCGGCGGCCTCGACGTCCTGGTGAACAACGCGGGCGTGATGCTGCTGGGCACCATCGCCGGCGCGGACACCGAGGACTGGCGCCGGATGATCCAGACCAACGTCATGGGCGTCCTCTACATGACCCATGCGGCGCTCGACGGGATGGTCGCGCAGGGCTCCGGCGACATCGTGAACGTGTCGAGCGTGGCCGGCCGGCAGGCCCGCAAGGGCGCCGGCGTCTACAACGCCAGCAAGTGGGCGGTGAACGCCTTCAGCGAGTCGCTGCGGCAGGAGGTCACCGGCCGCGGCGTGCGGATCGGGCTGGTGGAGCCCGGTGCGGTCACCACCGAGCTGAACTCGCACATCACCCAGCCCGCCGCGAAGGCCGCCTCGGAGAAGATGCACGCGGGCATGCGCGCCCTGCACGCCGAGGACATCGCCCGCGCCGTCCTCTACGTCGTCACCCAGCCGCCGCACGTGGCGGTCAACGAGGTGCTCGTGCGCCCCACCGACCAGGAGCGCTGACCCCCTCGTCCCGGCGCCCCCCGGCATGCGGGGATCAGTCGCGGAAGACGTCGATGTCGGCGCCCATCTCGACCAGCCGCTCGTAGAGCTGCTCGTAGCCGCGGGCGATGATGTCGACGTTGCGGAGCACCGAGGTGCCCTTCGCCGCCAGCATCGCCAGCAGGATGCACACGGCCGGTCGCAGCGCCGGTGGACAGACCACCTCGGCGCTCGACCAGCGGGTGGGGCCGGTGACCAGCACCCGGTGCGGATCGAGCAGCCGGACGTCGGCGCCCAGCCGGGTGAGGTCGGAGAGGTGGATCGCCCGGTTGTCGTAGACCCAGTCGTGGATGAGCGTCGAGCCCTGCGCCTGCGCGGCGATCACGGCGAAGAACGGCAGGTTGTCGATGTTCAGGCCCGGGAACGGCATCGGGTGCACCTTGTCGATGGGCGCTTTCAGCTCCGACGGGTGGATGGTGATGTCGGCCAGCCGGGTGTGCCCGTTGTCGGCCCGGTACTCCGGGGACAGGTCGTAGCGCAGGCCCATCTCGGCCAGCACGGCGAGCTCGACCTCGAGGAACTCCACCGGCGCCCGCGCCACCGTCAGCTCCGACCCGGTCACGATGCCGGCGGTGAGCAGGCTCATCGCCTCCACCGGGTCCTCGCTGATCGTGTAGTCGACGTCGGCGTCCAGCACGGGGCGGCCGTGCACGACCAGGGTGGTGGAGCCCAGCCCCTCGACCCCGACGCCGAGCAGCTGCAGGTACAGGCAGAGGTCCTGGACCATGTAGTTGGAGCTGGCGTTGCGGATGGTCGTCGTGCCCTCCGCACGGGCCGCGGCGAGCAGCGCGTTCTCGGTGACGGTGTCCCCGCGCTCGGTGAGGACGATCGTGCGGTCGGCGGCCCCCGGGCCGTCGACGGTCACCTGGTACTCGCCGGCGTGCGCCTCGATCTCCAGCCCGAACGGACGCAGCGCGATCATGTGCGGCTGCACGGTGCGGGTGCCGAGGTCGCAGCCGCCGGCGTAGGGCAGCCGGAACGTGGCCGCCCGGTGCAGCAGCGGGCCCAGGAACATGATGATGCTGCGGGTCCGCCGGGCCGCGTCGGCGTCGATGCCGTCCAGGTCGAGCTCGTCGGGCACGACGAGGGTGAGGTCGTGCCCCTCCTCGTCCCAGGTGGCGACCACGCCGATGGAGCGCAGCACGTCGAGGATCCGCTCGACCTCCACGATCCGGGAGACGTTGCGCAGGGTCGTGCGGCCGCGGTTGAGCAGGGCCGCGCAGAGCAGGGCGACGGCCGCGTTCTTCGAGGACTTCACCGCGACCCGGCCCCGCAGGGGGTGCCCGCCGGTCACCCGGAGGTGGGCGGGGCCGGCCGGGCCGAGGCTGATCAGCTCGCTGTCCAGCGCGGCGGAGAGCCGGCCGAGGAAGTCGAGGGTGAGGTCCTGGCTGCCCTGCTCGATCCGGGCGACGGCGCTCTGGCTGGTGTCCAGCCGGTCGGCGAGCTGCTGCTGCGTGAGGCCCCGGTGCCGGCGGGCGTCGCGGACCAGGGCCCCGATGCGCCGCATGCCGCCGTCGGACGAGGAGTCGAGAGGGTCCACCGGCTCACGCTATCTCCCATCCGAGATGGCCCCGGGACGTCGCGCGGCGCGCTGGGCGGTGAACCGGTGGACCTCCCCACGGCAGACTGCACCGCGTGGACGTACTGGTCACCGGCGGCACGGGCCGCCTCGGGCGGCATCTCGTGCCACAGCTGCGGGACGCCGGGCACGAGGTGCGGCAGATGTCGCGCCGGGGCACCGGCCCGGGCGGGGTCCGGGGTGACCTCGCGACCGGACGGGACCTGAGACCGGCGCTCGCCGGCGCGGAGGTGGTCGTGCACGCGGCCAGCGACCCCCGGGGCAACCCCTGGGAGGTCGACGTCGCCGGCACCCGGCGCCTGGTCGAGGCCGTCGACCGGTCCCGGCTGCGCCACCTCCTGTACGTCTCGATCGTCGGCGTGGACCGGGTGCCGCTCGGCTACTACCGGGCGAAGTACGCCACCGAGCAGGTGCTGCTGGCCTCGGGGATGCCGGTCACCCTGGTGCGGATCACCCAGTTCCACGGGTTCGTCGACGAGCTGCTGAGCACGGCGCGCCGCGGCCGGCTGCTGCCGGTCCCGATGGGGTGGCGGGTGTCCCCGGTGGACGTCGCCGAGGCCGCCGCGCACCTGACCGGGCTGGCCACGGCGGCGCCGTCGGGTGGCGTGGTCGAGTTCGCCGGCCCCGAGGAGCACACCGTCGCCGACCTCGCCCGTGCGTGGGCGCGGGTGCGGGCGCCCAACGCGCGGGTGGTGGCCACCCCGGTGCCGGGCCGGCTCGGTGCGGCGCTGCGCGACGGCGGGGCGCTCCCCGTGCGGGGCGCGCGCGGCCGGCGGACCTGGGCCGAGCACCTCCGCGGCTGAGCACCTCCGCGGCTGAGCACCTCGGCAGGCGGGACCGCAGCGTTCCTGCCAGTTCCCGGACCGCGAGCGCCGGGTCCGGGAACCGCCGGGATCCGGTCGGTCCACCGACCTAGGGTCCGGTCGTGACCACCGCCGCCGCCGTACCCGACGGCCGCACGCTGCTCGCCGTCGTCGTCACCGTGCTCGCCTGGGCGTCGGCCTTCGTCGGCATCCGCGCCGTCGGCGACGACCTCTCGCCGGGCGCCCTGGCGCTGGGGCGGCTGCTCGTCGGCACGCTCGTGCTGGGCCTGCTGGTCGCCCGGCGGGGCTGGGTGCGGCCCGCGGCGCGGGACTGGCGGCTGCTGGCGGTCTGCGGCATCGGCTGGTTCGCCGTCTACAACGTGGCGCTCAACGCCGCCGAGCAGCACCTCGACGCAGGGACGACGGCGATGCTGGTGAACATCGGCCCCATCCTCATCGCCGTCCTCGCCGGGCTGTGGCTGGGCGAGGGCTTCCCGCGCTGGCTGGTCGTCGGCATCACCGTCGCGTTCGGTGGCGTGCTGCTGATCGGCGTCGCGACGCGGGGCGCCGAGGCGGACCTGGCCGGCGTCGTGCTGTGCGTGGTCGCCGCGGTCACCTACGCGGTCGGCGTGGTCGCGCAGAAGCCGCTGCTGCGCCGGCTGCCGGGGCTGCAGGTCACCTTCACCGCCTGCGCGATCGGGGCGCTGTGCTGCCTGCCGTGGGCCGGCGCGCTGGTCGCCGACCTGGGCCGCGCACCGGCGGCCTCGGTCGCCGGCATGGTCTACCTGGGCGTGGTGCCCACGGCGCTGGCCTTCAGCACCTGGGCCTACGCGCTGTCCCGGATGGACGCCGGCCGGCTCGGCGTCACCACCTACCTGGTGCCGCCGCTGGTCATCCTGCTCGGCTGGCTGCTGCTGGAGGAGACGCCGCCGCTGCTGGCGCTGGCCGGGGGCGCGGTGTGCCTGGCCGGGGTGGCGGTGTCCCGCCGCCGGCCCCGCCCGCTGGTGCCGGCGGCCGGGTTCCCGGCGGCACGGGCCGGCGTCGCGGATCAGGGGTAGGCGCGCGGATCGACGGCCGGGTGTGCAGGACGCCGCGGCGATGGGGTAGGCACGGCACGGGGCCATCGCCGATGGCCGTCGGAGGCGACCGGCCGGGAGGTTCGTGGTGGAGGAGCAGGACTGGGCGCAGGTGGTGGCCGCGGCCACGCGGGCGCCGTCGATCCACAACACGCAGCCGTGGCGGTTCGTGGCCCGGCCCGACCGGTTGGAGCTGTTCCTCGATCCGGGCCGCGCGCTGCCGGTGCTGGACCCGAGCGGCCGGCAGCAGGTGATCAGCTGCGGCATCGCGCTGGAGTTCGCGGTGGTGGCGCTCGCCGCCCGGGGGGAGGGCGCCGACGTCGACGAGCTGCCCGACGCCGCCGACCCCACCCACCTCGCGAGCGTCCGGATCGCGCCGGCGGGGAAGGCGTCCTCCGACGCCCGGGCGCTGGCCGACGCGATCGACCGCCGGCACACCGTGCGCGCGCCGTTCGAGGCGCGCGCCGTGCCCGACGACCTCCTGGCGCGGCTGCAGGCCGAGGCGGAGGTCTTCGGGACGTGGCTCAAACCGATCACCCGCTCGGAGGAGGAGGTGGCCACCGTCTTCCTCATCTCCCGGGCCGAGGAGATGGAGCAGGGGGATCCGGCCTACCTCGCCGAGCTGGAGAGCTGGCTGCGCACCGACCCCGCCGCCGTGGACGGCGTCCCGCTCGGTGCCGTGCCGAGCGAGGACCCGCACGAGCGGGCCTCCAACTGGCTGATCCGGGACTTCGTCGCCGGGCACCGCGAGCCGCACGCCTTCCGGGCCGCCGGTGACCCCGCGGCGCCGCCGCCGGAGGTGGAGCGGCCGGCCGTCGTGCTGATGGGCACCGACGGGGACGACCGCGCCGCCTGGGTCCGGTCGGGGCGGGCGCTGGGGCGCGTGCTGCTGCACGCGACAGCCGCCGGCCTGGTCGCCTCGCCGCTCACCCAGGCGCTCGACTGGCCGGCCACCCGCACCCGCATGCAGTCCCGGCTGTCGCTGGTCGGGCACCCGCAGATGCTGCTGCGCATGGGCTATCCGCGGCAGGGCCCGGACGCGCCGCCCCCCGCGGTCAGCGGCCGGCGACCCGTACGGGAGGTGCTGCGCATCGAGCCGGCCGGCTGATCCCCGGCCCGATCCGCAGCGCCGGTCAGCGCTGCCGGGGAGCGGGCGCCCACGGGTCCTCGGGGTCGACGTCGCCCGGCTCGGTCCCGGTGGGCCCGGCGGGGGGCGCCGTCGCCCCCGGTCGGGTGGCGGACTCCAGGGCGGCGTCGCGCGCACGGGCCTGCTCGGTCCGGCGGGCCTGCTCGCGCGCGCGCTCGGCGCGCAGCGAGGACTCCTCGGGCGCCGCGTCGCCCGGCCGGACCACCCACCACAGCCCGCCCCCGGTCAGGGCCAGCGCGATCGGCAGCGGATAGGCCGCGGCGCGCTCCGTGCCGCCCTCGCCGAGGAACCCGGTGACGCCGGTCAGGAAGAAGATGGTCGCCGCGATCGCCACCATGCCGAGGAGGACCACGGTCGTGCCCAGCGCCTCGGACCGGGGGCGGACGGCGTAGGCGAGCGTGACCAGACCCAGCCCGCCGCCCACCAGGTACAGCACCGCTCCGATGGTGTGCATCGTGCTGCTGCCGTCGGCCGGGAAGACCCCGACGAGCAGCACGCCCAGCGCGGTCACGCCCAGGAGCAGCGGCACCGCCGGGCCCGCGCTCCCTCCGCGCAGCGCCGGCCGCAGCAGCAGGGCGCCGCCGAGGATGAGCGCCGCCTGCACGACGAAGGAGGCGTTCATCAGCTGCCGGGCGGCGGAGTCGCTCGCGCCCAGCGCGCTGATCACGTCGTCGACGCGGGAGTAGGGGCCGGCGTAGCGGACCTGGGCGAGGGCCTCCACGACGAAGAACTGGAGGGTCAGCACCCAGGTGAGGGCGCCCCAGCGCAGGCGGTTCGGGGTCACGTCCGCCATGGTCCCAGGCCGGTCCGGTCCAGCCGGGCGCGGACCGCGGCGAACTGGCCCGCAGACAGCCAGGAGGGATTGCTGCCGGCGGCCATCCGGACGACCTCGGCCCCGGCGAACGCCGGGTCGGCGAGCAGCTCCGCGCGGGGGAGGGGCTGGTCGAGCAGCGCCAGCCGGACGGGCACGGAGGGGCCGCCGGGACCGTCGTCGACCGGGCCGGCCACGGCGCCCACGGCGTGCACGCCGGGGTGGTGGCGGCCGCTCAGCCAGAGCAGGCACGGCTGCCCGGGGGCCAGCAGGCCGACCCGGTAGGACGGGCGGAGGCACCGGGTGAGCACCCGCTCCTCCCCGGCGCGCCAGCCGGGGGACAGCTGCTCCGGCGGGGCGGAGGTCTTGAGCAGCCAGCAGGCGACGTCGCCCGCGGTCAGCAGCGGCACCGCTCGGCTCCTCCTGCCGGTCTGCCCGGCGGCGCACCCGGTCCGGCGGGTGCGCCGCCCGGACGGAGCAGGGTCAGTCGGTGGCCGAGTGCACGTCGGCGCCGGCCGGGTCGGCGTCGTCGGACCCGACCGCCTGGCGCTCCTGCTCGGTGCGGTGCTCGAGCGCCTCGTCGCTCAGGTGCGGGTCCTTGGCGTGCTCCTGGCGGTCGCGGGGCGCCGACTCCTGGGGCTGCATGACGTCGTCGAGGGTGGGGCGGTCGGGCTCGCTCATCGGGGTGTCCTCCGGCTCGGTGGGGATGCGGTCGGGAGGGGGCATAGCCGCGACCCGCCCGGGCTAACCGGGACGACGATCACCTCGGCTCCAGCCGGGACGCCGGCAGCCAGGCCTCGACCAGCGCCGGTCCGTGCGGGCCGGTCAGCGCGTAGGTGACGCGGCCCTGCCAGCCGCCGTCCCGCTGCTGCCACTCCACGAGCAGACCGGGCCAGGTGCCCGGCGCCTCCGGCGGGTCGTGCACCCAGCAGTGCCGGCCCTCGCCGCTGCTCCCGCCCACCGGGCGGCTGGTCCCGGCGGGCGAGGGCGGCGGCTCCTGCAGCGGCGGGCGGGGGAGCTGTGCACCGACTCCCGATTCCGCCGCCCGCTCGCCGAGCGACCGGCCGCCGCGCCCCCGGTGCATCCCGCCTGCCATGCAGGGGAGTCTCGCACGCCGGTCGAACATGCGTTCGACGACGCCCCGTGGCGCCGACGAACGACAGCGGGCGCCCCCTGCACTCGCGGAGGGCGCCCGCCGTGGGGTCACCGGATCAGGGAACGGAGGTGATCCGACCCTCGCCACCGACGGGGTAGTCGGCCGCGGACACGACGCCACCGAGGTCCTCGACCAGGTAGGTCTCGAGGGCCTCCTGGTAGGTCACCGGCAGGACGGTGAACGCGACGCCGTCGAAGGGGTAGCCGTCACCGCCGCGGAGCAGGAAGTCGATCGTCGCGACGGAGATGGTCTCCAGCGCACTGGTCCGCACGCCGTCCTCGACGAGGACGGTCCCGTCGTCCAGGACCAGGTCGACGACCCGGGACCCGACCGGCTGGGACACGTCGTAGGTGACCCGGTAGCCGGCGGCCTGGGCGAACTGGCCCGCCGACCCCGGCAGACCCGACAGGCCGCGCTCGACCCCGGCGACGAAGGTCTCCACCGGCATGGCCGGCGCGACGCCGACGAAGTTCGAGAACGGCAGCACCGTGTAGGTGTCCAGCGCGGTGATCTCGCCGGCCGGGAGCACCGAGGCGTTGCGGATGCCGCCGCCGTTCTGCAGCGCCACGACCGGCGCCGTCAGGCCGAGGGCGTCGGCCTCGCGCCGGCCGGCGGCGAGCAGGGCGTCCGTGGTGAGGTTGCCGAGGTTGGTCTCCCGGCTCCGGACGTCGTCGCGGAGGCCGTTGAGCTCGACCTCCGACGTGGCCACCACCTGCTCGGCCAGGTCCGCGACGTACTGCTCCACCGGCCGGACGACCTGCCGGTCGACCGCGTAGTTGGGCGCGACGGCGTCCGGGCCCTGAGCGGCGACCGGGATGGGGCGCGACAGCTCGTCGTGCACCGTCAGCAGCTCGCCGGCCGCGTCGAACGTGACGACCAGGCGGCCGACGTAGGAGTAGAGCGCGGCCGTCGTGACGACGGGGACGACCTCGCCGTCGGCGTCGGTCGGGGTCAGCGGGTAGGAGCCGTGGACCTCGGTGCCGTTGGGCACCAGCGGGTCGCCCTCGTCGGCGAGCAGCTCGTGCCCACCGCCGCCGACGATGACGTCGACACCGCTGAGCTGGGCGGCGAGCGCGACCTCGTTGTCGATGTCCTGCAGGTGCGAGACGAGCACGACCTTGTCGACGCCGGCGGCCTCGTAGGCGGCGGCCTGGGCGTTGGCGATCCCGGCCAGGTCGGGGTCCACCGTCACGCCGCGCGAGCTGGTGAGCCGGGGCAGGTCCGGCGTGGTGAGCCCGATGAAGCCGATCCGCTCCCCGCGCTCCCGGACGACGTGCGAGGTGACGATGGTGCCGTCCGCGACCCGGGCCAGGAGGGCCGGCTCGTCCGCGAAGCCGAGGTTGCTGGAGACGATCGTCGTCTGCGGGCGCAGGTCGCCGATCCACTCGGCGAAGAAGTCCGGGCCGAGGTCGAAGTCGTGGTTGCCGGGGATCGACACGTCGAAGCGCGCGGCGTTGAACGCGGTGGCGTCGTAGATGGGCCGCCGCGAGTCCTCGCTGGCGGCCAGCTGCGGGCCGGGGAGGAAGTTGTCGCCGGCCGAGATGGTGACGACGCCGCGCTTCTTGGCCTGGCCCTCGACCGGCCGGCCGGTCAGGGCCGCGATCTGCTGCTGGCGGATCAGCTCGACGAAGCGGTCGGCGCCGCCGTAGGTGTCGCCGTCCTCGGTGGTGACCGGCAGCAGCGCGGACTCGAGGTCGTTGGCGTGCAGCAGGGTGAGGGTGAAGTCGGGGGTGGTGGTCGCGGGATCCGCGGCCGCGGCGGTGCCGGCGAGGCTGCCGCCGACGAGGGAGGCCGCGACGGTCGCCACGACGGTGCCGCGGCGCAGGTGGGTCAGGGACATGACGCTCCGAGGTCGGTGGGACTGGCCGGGCGAGCGTCACACCGGGAGGTGAACGGCGCATGACCGGACGACCGCCTGTGACGCATCGAACAGCAGGACCGTTCCGTCACGTAGACGTCACCTTCCGTGATGCGGCTCGTCACTCGATCGGCTTAACGTCCTCGCACCTCAACGATCGTCCGGAAGGACTTCTCCGTGCTCGTACGCATCGGCAGTCCGCGCGTCCTCGCGCGCCGCACTGCTCTCGGCACCCTCGCCGCCTCCATGGCCGTGGTGGGTCTGCCCGCCTTCGCGCAGGCGGCGCCGCCGACCACCCCGTTCATCTCCGAGCTCCACTACGACAACGCCGGCACCGACGCCGGCGAGTTCGTCGAGGTGCAGCTGCCCGCCGGCACCAGCTCGGCCGGGTTGTCCGTGGTCCTCTACAACGGCGGCAACGGCGCGACCTACGACACCGACGCGCTCCCCGCGGTGACCGCGCCCGCGGACGCCCCGGCCGTCGCGGTCGTCGAGTACCCGGCCGACGGCATCCAGAACGGGTCGCCGGACGGGATCGCCCTGGTCGAGGCGGACGGCGAGGTGCTCGAGTTCCTCTCCTACGAGGGGACGATGACCGCCGTCGGCGGCCCGGCCGACCGCACGACGAGCACCGACATCGGCGTCACCGAGAGCAGCAGCACACCGATCGGGCAGTCGCTGTCCCGCAGCTACGACGCTGCCACCGATGCGCTCGTGTGGTCCGGTCCGGCCGCGGCCACCCCGGGTGCGGTGAACGCCGCACCGACCCCGGTCGAGCCGCCGCCGGCCGCCGGCGAGGTCTGCGACACCCCGGTGACCCACGAGATCGGCGAGGTGCAGGGCACCGGCGCGACCACCCCGCTGGCCGGCGCCACGGTCACCGTGCGCGGCGTCGTCGTCGGCGACGTCCCCGGCCTGTCCGGCTTCTACCTGCAGGACGCCGACGGCGACGGCGACCCGGCGACCTCGGACGGCATCTTCGTCTTCAGCTCCGTCGCGGTGGACCTGGGCGACACGGTGGCGGTGACCGGCCCGGCCCAGGAGTACTTCGACCAGACCCAGATCCGCGGCGAGGCGAACGTGGGCGTCTGCGCCGACGGCACCGTCGCCGACCTGCCGGAGCCGGCGCCGCTGGACCTGCCCGCCGGTGACGCCGACCGCGAGCGGCTCGAGGCCATGCTGGTCGCCCCCGTCGACACGCTGACCGTCAGCGAGGTCTACGACCTGACCAGCTACGGCGAGCTGACCCTGTCCGAGGGGGGCCGGCTGGTCCAGCCCACCGAGCTGGCCCGCCCTGGTGCCGAGGCGGAGGCGATCGCGGCGGACAACGCGCTGCGCAGCATCACCCTGGACGACGCGTCCAGCAGCCGGATCGGCGTGACCACGGCCCCCTACCTGTCCCCGGAGACCCCGGTCCGGGTCGGTGACCAGCTGACCTTCACCGAGCCGCTCGTGCTCGGCTACGGGTTCGACGCCTGGCGGCTGCAGCCGGCCGACGGCACCGCGGACGGCGTCTTCGCCCTGCAGAACACCCGTCCGGCCGCGCCGGGCGAGGTGGGCGGTGACGTCCAGGTGGGCGCGTTCAACGTGCTCAACTACTTCCTCACCCAGGGCGGTGTGGGGCGCGGTGCCACCAGCGACGCGGAGTTCGAGGAGCAGGCCGGCAAGATCGTGCCGGCGATCAACGCGCTGGGCGCCGACGTGGTGACCCTGATGGAGATCGAGGACACCGACTCCACCGGGCTGACCCCGGGCGACGCCGACACCGCGCTGGCCGACCTGGTGGCCCGGCTGAACGCCGACGCCGGCGCCGGCACGTGGGCCTACGTGCCGTTCCCCGAGGAGCTGTACGCGGTCGACCGGGACGTGATCCGGAACGCGATCATCTACCGGCCCGCCGTCGTCACGCCGGTCGGGGACTCGGTCGGGTTGGTCGACGAGTCGGTCTGGTCCAACGCCCGGGAGCCGATCGCCCAGACGTTCACCGCGGACGGCGACGCCTTCACCGTGGTGGCCAACCACTTCAAGTCCAAGGGTGGCACCGGCACCGGTGACAACCTCGACACCGGCCAAGGCTCCTTCAACGGTGACCGGGTGCGGCAGGCGGCGTCGCTGGGGGCCTTCGCCGAGCAGCTGGAGGCGCAGACCGGCGACCCGGACGTCCTGCTGATGGGCGACTTCAACGCCTACACCCAGGAGGACCCGATCGAGGTCCTCCGCGAGGAGGGCTTCGTCGACCTCGGTAAGCAGTTCGACCCGGGCCGCTACAGCTACGTGTTCGACGCGCTGTCCGGCTCGCTGGACCACGCGCTGGCCACGACGGAGCTCACCGCCAAGGTGACCGACGTGGTGCACTGGAACATCAACTCGGTGGAGTCCTTTGCCTACCAGTACTCCGGCGACCCCGCGCTGTACGCGACGAACCCCTACCGTTCCAGCGACCACGACCCGCTGCTGCTCGGCATCGACCTGCAGGAGGCCGTCGTCGAGCCGGAGCCGCTGCTCTGCCAGGGCCTCGAGCCCACGTCGGTCGGCACCGAGGGCGACGACGTGCTCCACGGCGGCAACGGCGTCGACGTGATCATGGGGTCGGGCGGCGACGACGTCATCACCGGTGGCAACGGCGCGGACGTGATCTGCGGCGGCGACGGGAACGACGTCATCAACGGCGACAACGGGGACGACGTCCTGCTGGGCGGCCCCGGCGATGACCGGCTGCACGGGGACAACGGCAGCGACACGCTGATCGGCGGCCCCGGCACCGACGTCCTCGACCAGGGCAAGGGCAAGGGCCGCGAGGACCAGGACGGCGCCGAGTCCTGACCTGACCGGCGCCGCGGACGCGCACCGGCGCGGCACCCCGACCGGGGTGCCGCGCCGGATGCGTTCGGGCGTCAGTCGCTGTCGAGGCCCTCGGCGAGGGTGCGGGCGACCGTCTGCAGCAGGGGGTGCTCCGGCAGGTCCTCCACGGGCACCGGCAGGGGCAGCGACCAGTTGGGCCGGTCATCAGCGCCGGGCATGTTCGGCCGGCGCTGCTCGCCCAGGGCGTCGTCCAGCGTCGCCGACAGCAGCAGCGACGGCGCCGTCGCCAGCAGGGCGTGCGCCTGCTCCACCGCCTGCTCGACGGTGGCGTCGTCGGAGAGGCCCGGCAGGTGCGCCAGCAGGGAGCTCCGCCCGCGCTCGAGCTCCTCGTCGGTGCCGGTCCCGTGCTCCCGCTGCTCGTCGACGTCGGCCTCGGTCCACAGCCCCGCGACGGTCGGCAGGTCGTGCGTGGTGATCGCCGCCATGGCCTCGGCCGGCCACTCCGCCGGGGCGTCGTCCTCGAACCACAGCAGCCGGTACGAGAGCACCCCGTGCTCCGCCATGGCCTCCCGGACGCCGTCCTCGACGGTGCCGAGGTCCTCGCCCACGACGAGCGCCTGCGCGCGGTGGCTCTCCAGCGCGACGATGTTCAGCAGGTCCTCGGCGGGATAGCGGACGTAGGCGCCGTCGGCGGCGCTGCCGTCCCTCGGCACCCACCACAGCCGGAACAGGCCCATGACGTGGTCGATCCGCAGGCCACCCGCCCCGGCCATCGTGGCCCGGATGGACTGGATGAACGGCTCGTAGTCGGCGTTGCGCAGCCGCCAGGGGATCAGCGGCGGGGAGCCCCAGTCCTGCCCGGCGGAGTTGAACGCGTCCGGCGGGGCGCCGACGCTGACGCCGTCGGCGAGCACCTCCTGCCACGCCCAGGCGTCGGCGCCGCCGCCGGCGAAGCCGATCGGCAGGTCCTGGATGACGGTCATGTCCCCGGTGGCCGCGGTGAACTGCAGGTCCAGCGCCCACTGCAGCCAGGCGTGGAACGCGACGACCGCGCCGTGCTGCTCGGCGTAGCCGGCGACGCCGGGGCCGTCGGGGCGGCGCAGCTCGTCGGGCCAGGTGTGCCAGTCGGCGCCGTGCTCCTCGGTGATCGCCGCCCAGGTGGCCCAGTCCTGCAGCGTCTGCCCCTGCTCCTGCCGCCAGCGGCCGAAGGCCTCCCCGCCGCCGTGCGCGAAGAAGATCCGCATGAGGACCTCGCGCTTGCGCGCCCAGATGGCGTCGCGGTCGATCAGCGCGCCCTCCGAGAGGGCGCGGCCGGCGTCGCTCTCCAGGTCGACGCCCTCGGCACCGGGCACCTCGTCCACCCGCAGGTAGATCGGGTTGCGGAACCGGCGGGTGGCCGGCAGGTAGGGGCTGGCCTCCTGCTGGGCGATCGGGGCCACCGCGTGCAGCGGGTTGATCAGCAGGAAGCCCGCGCCCTGCTCGGCGGCCATCCGCCGGATGCTGCGCAGGTCGCCCAGGTCACCGATGCCCCAGCTGGCGCGGCCGCGGGCGGCGTACAGCTGCACCGCCCAGCCCCAGGCGCGGTCCTCGGGCAGCCAGCAGCGGCCCGGCGACACGATCAGCCGGCGGCGGCGTCCCTCCGGGGACTGCAGCCAGTGGTAGCCCAGCGGGAAGTCCTCCGGCAGCTCGCCGTCGATGTGCCGGACCTCGCCGTCCTCGCAGACGACGTCGGCCTCGTCGATCTCCAGCACGTCGCCGGGGCGGGCGACGATGGGCGCCCGGTCCTCGAGGTCGGCCGGCGGTTCACCGATGATCCCCCGCAGCTGGTCGATGGTCTCCTGCGCCACCTGGTGCTCCTGGTCGAGCGCGTCGAGCCAGCTCGCATCGATACCCCGGTCGTCGGTCGTCGGCGTCGTCACCGGTCGATCCTCTCCGGGGCCGGGGCAGGCCGCAGCCTCAGCCGCGCGGTCGGGGGCGTGACGTTGCCCGCTTCGTGGCCGGAGCGGCCGCCGGGTCCTCCGGCCAGGGGTGCCGGGGATAGCGGCCCCGGAGCTCGCTGCGGACGGCGGGGTACCCGGTGACCCAGAAACCGGCGAGATCCGCGGTGGTGGCCACCGGCCGCTGCGCGGGGGAGAGCAGCTGCAGCCGCAGCGGCCGGCCGGCGACCCGCGGTGCCGCCGCCCAGCCGAACACCTCCTGCACCCGCACCGAGAGGGTCGGCACCTCCGGATCGGTGTAGTCGATCCGGATCCGGGACCCGGTGGGCACCGTCACGGAGTCGGGCACGACGGCGTCCAGCTCGCCGGCCGCCTGCCAGGGGACCAGCGCGCGGAGCGCCGCGGCGACGTCCAGCCGCGCCAGGTCGGCGCGGCTGCGGGCACCGGAGACGTCGATGCCGGCGAGCAGGGCCGCGTCGTCGACGGCGGGCCACGGGTCCCCGAGCCCGGCGTGCGCCGCCGCCAGGCGCTCGCGCAGCCGTCGGGCGGCAGGAGTCCAGCGGAGCACCCCGAGGCCCTCCAGCCGCAGCCCCTCGGCGACCGCCGCCGCCACGGCAGCCGGGTCCGGCGCGCCCGCCGGGCGCTCGGCCAGGACGATCGCGCCCAGTCGCTCCACGCGGGCGCTGCGGACGTCGCCGTCGCGCCAGGACACCTCGTCCCGGTCCCCGTGCAGCGCGCCGGCGGCCTCGAGGGCGGTCGCCTCGTCGATCGCGACGGCCGACCGCACCCGGGCGTCCCGCCGGCCGGGGGCCCGGTCGGCGACCGCGACGGCCAGCCAGGGCGCGCCGGTCAGGGCCGTTCCGGGGGCCAGCTCGGCACCGGTGCCGGCGGCCATGAGGTACGTGCCGGTGGTCCCCGGCCGGCGCCGGGCGATCCGCTCGGGATGGGCCAGGCCGACCACCAGCCCGGCCGCGGTGTCGTCGGGCAGGCGGGGCGGGGCGACGTCCCCGGCGGCCCGCTCGAGGCGGCTGACCTCGTCCCGCCACCGGGACGTGGCACCCCGGTCGGCACCCGAGCGCAGCGCCCGCCAGGACGCGGTCAGGTCGTCCCCGCGGACGGCGACGTCCGCGGAGAGCAGGGCGACCACCTCGGCGGCCCGGCGACGGCCGACCAGCGGGGCGCCGTCGAGCAGCGCGCGGGCCAGCCGCGGGTGCACCCCGACCGCGGTCAGCGCGCGCCCCCGGGCGGTCGCCCGGCCGTCCCCGTCCACCGCGCCGAGGGCCCGCAGCGTCTGCCCGGCGACGAGCAGGGCGGCGGCCGGGGGAGCGTCCAGGAGGCCCAGTCCGGACCCGTCCGGCGCGCCCCAGCAGGCCAGCTCCAGGACGAAGGCGGTGAGGTCGGCGGTGGCGACCTCCGGTTCGTCGTGCGCGGGGAGCCGGTCGTGCTGGGCGGCGGTCCAGCAGCGGTAGACCGCACCGGGCCCCTCCCGGCCGGCCCGCCCGGCGCGCTGGGTGACCGACGCCCGCGAGGCGCGCACGGTGACCAGCGAGCCGAGGCCGCGGGACAGGTCGGCCCGCGGCACCCGGGCGAGCCCGGCGTCGACGACGACGCGGACGCCCGGCACGGTCAGGCTGCTCTCCGCCAGCGCGGTGGCCAGGACGACCCGCCGGCGGGGCCCCGGCCGCAGCGCGGCGTCCTGCGCCGCGGCCGGCAGCCGGCCGTGCAGCGGCAGCACGTCGGCGTCGATCCCGCCGAGCTGCCCGGTCACCGTGCCGATCTCGCCGACGCCGGGCAGGAAGACGAGCAGGTCACCGGCCCGCTCGGTCAGCGCGCGGCGGACGGTTGCGGCGACGTGGCCGAGCAGGCGCGGGTCGACCCGCAGGCCGTGCGGTGGATCGACCGGGCCGGCCGGCGGGGACCAGACGACGTCGACGTCGTGCAGGGCGCCGGGGGCCTCGACGACGGGGGCCGGCGCCCCGTCGCCGCCGAGCAGGACGGCCAGCCGCTCCGCCCGGGCCGTCGCCGACATGGCCAGCAGCCGGAGCTCCGGGCGCAGCGCGGCGCGGACGTCCAGGCAGAAGGCGAGCGCGAGATCGGTGTCCAGGTGCCGTTCGTGGCACTCGTCCAGCAGCACGGCGTCCACCCCGCGCAGCTCCGGATCGGCCTGCAGGCGGCGGACCAGCAGGCCGGTGGTGACCACTTCGACGCGGGTGGCGGCGCCGCGCCGGCTCTCGCCGCGGACGCTGTACCCGATCCGGCCGCCGACCGGCTCGCCCAGCAGCGCCGCCATCCGGCGTGCCGCCGCGCGGGCGGCGACGCGGCGCGGCTCGGCGACCAGGACGCGCCCGGGCACCGCGCCGGCCACGGCGAGCGGCACGAGCGTGGTCTTCCCGGTCCCCGGTGGCGAGACGAGCACGGCGGCGCCGGCCGTGGCGAGGGCGTCCGACAGCGCGGGGAGCGCGGCGCGCACCGGCAGATCGGTCTGCGGCGTTCCCGGCGGTGGCAGCACGCGCCCAGTCTCCCGCGCGGCCGGGCCGGGTTCGTTCCCGCTGGCCGGGGCGCCTGCGCTCCGGTAGGCATCGGCCATGCCGGTGATCGGATTCCACAACTCGCACGAGCAGGTCCATCCCACGGCGCTGCTGGACGCCGTCCGGCACGCCGAGGAGGTGGGCTTCACCGCCGCGATGTGCTCGGACCACCTCACCCCCTGGAACCCGCGGCAGGGGGAGTCGGGGTTCGCCTGGTCGTGGCTGGGTGCGGCGATGGCGACGACGTCGCTGCCGTTCGGCGCGGTGAACGCCCCCGGCCAGCGCTACCACCCGGTGATCGTGGCCCAGGCGATCGCCACCCTGGGGGCGATGTTCCCCGGCCGGTTCTGGGCGGCCCTCGGTTCCGGCGAGGCGATGAACGAGCACGTCACCGGGCACGTCTGGCCGCGCAAGGAGTTGCGCGACGCCCGGCTGCGCGAGTGCATCGACATCATCCGGGCGCTGCTGGCCGGCGAGGAGGTCAGCCACGACGGGCTGGTCACCGTCGACCGGGCGCGGATCTGGACCCTGCCCGAGCAGCAGCCGGCGCTCATCGCCCCCGCGGTCACGGCGCGGACCGCCGCCCGGCACGCCGAGTGGGCCGACGGCCTGGTGACGATCAACCAGCCGCACGAGACCCTGCGCGAGGTCGTCGCCTCCTACCGGGACGCCGGCGGGCAGGGCACGCTGGCCATCCAGGTGCACGTCTCCTGGGACCCCGACCCCGACCGGGCCGCGGCCCTGGCCCACGACCAGTGGCGCAGCAACGTGTTCCCGCCGCCGCTGTGCTGGGACCTGGACACCACGCTCGCCTTCGACCAGGCCAGTGCGCACGTCACCCCGGAGGCCGTCGGCGAGGTGGTGCGCATCTCCAGCGATCTGGGCCGGCACGCCGCCTGGATCCAGGAGTACGTCGACCTCGGCTTCGACCAGGTGTACGTCCACCACGTGCCCAAGGAGCAGCGGGCGTTCCTCGACGCCTTCGGCGAGCACGTGCTGCCCCAGCTGGACGTCACCGCACCGGCGCCGGCGGTGGCCATCGACCCGCCCGGCCCGGTCGAGCCACGCCGTCCGGCGCAGGCGCCCGAGCCCGCCGTCCTGGACTGAGGGGGTGACCCGTGCGGATCACCGACACGTCCGACCTGTGGTGGAAGAACGCCGTCGTCTACTGCCTGGACGTCGAGACGTTCATGGACTGGAACGGCGACGGCGTCGGTGACCTCCAGGGGCTGGCGCAGCGGCTGGACCACCTCGCCGACCTCGGCGTCACCTGCCTGTGGCTGATGCCCTTCTACCCGACCGCCGGCCGGGACGACGGCTACGACATCACCGACTACTACGGGGTCGATCCCCGGCTGGGCGACCACGGCGACCTGGTCGAGATGATCCGGACGGCGAACGACCGGGGGATGCGGGTGATCGCCGACCTGGTGGTCAACCACACCTCCGACCAGCACCCGTGGTTCCGGTCGGCGAAGGAGAGCAAGGACTCCCCGTACCGCGACTTCTACGTGTGGCGGGACGACGAGCCGCCGGACACCAGCGACAAGGTGGTCTTCCCCGACGCCGAGGGCGGCGTCTGGACGCACAGCCCGGAGACCGGCGAGTGGTACATGCACCGCTTCTACTCCGAGCAGCCCGACCTCAACGTCGCCAACCCGAAGGTCCGCGACGAGATCGCCAAGATCATGGGCTTCTGGCTCCAGCTCGGGTTGTCCGGGTTCCGCGTCGACGCCGTGCCGTTCCTGCTGGAGACCGCCGGGCTGGACGAGGAGACCGCGTCGCGGTTCCCCGACCCGCACGCCTACCTCCGCGCCCTGCGCTCCTTCCTCGGCCGGCGGACCGGATCGGGCGTGCTGCTCGGCGAGGTGAACCTGCCCTTCGAGGAGCAGGTGCCCTTCTTCGGCGGCCAGGACGGCGACGAGCTGACCATGCAGTTCGACTTCGTCACCATGCAGCAGACCTACCTGTCCCTGGCCCGCGGCGACGCCGGGCCGCTCGCCGCCGCGCTCGCGGCCCGGCCGGAGATCTCCCCGGACAGCCAGTGGGGGACGTTCGTGCGCAACCACGACGAGCTGACGCTGGACAAGCTGAGCGACGACGAGCGCGCCGAGGTCTTCGCCGCCTTCGGTCCCGAGCGGCGGATGCAGGTCTACGACCGGGGCCTGATCCGGCGGCTGCCCCCGATGATGTCCGGTGATCCGCGCCGGGTGCGGATGGTCTACAGCCTGCTGTTCGCGCTGCCGGGCACGCCGGTGCTCTTCTACGGCGAGGAGATCGGCATGGGGGAGGACCTCTCCGCCGGCAGCCGGCTCTCGGTGCGCACGCCGATGCAGTGGACCAGCGGGGTCAACGGCGGGTTCTCCCGCGGACCGGCCGAGGAGCTGACCCGGCCGGTCGTCGACGGCGGGTTCGGCCCCGAGTTCGTCAACGTCGCCGACCAGCGCCGCGATCCGGATTCGCTCCTGTCGTTCATGAAGCTGCTCATCCGCCGCTACCGGGAGTCCCCGGAGCTGGGCTGGGGCGACTTCGCCGTCCTCGACCAGCCGCACGCCTCGGTGCTGGCCCTGCTCTGCAGCTGGGACGACGCGGCGCTGGTCACCCTGCACAACCTGGGGCCGGAGCCGCGGACGGTGCCGTTGACCGTGCCCGGCTGCGACAGCAGGCACCGCCTCGAGGACCTGCTGACGGCCGGCAGCACCGAGCTGGGGGACGACGGCGCCGCGGAACTGGCGCTGGAGGCCTACGGCTACCGCTGGCTGCGGGTGGTGGGCGAGGACAGCCGCCGGCTGCTGTGACCCGCGCGGGCGGCGGCCGGTTGCGGGCGCTCAGCCGGTCAGCGCCAGCCACAGCGGCAGCGTGAGCAGCGCGGCCGTCGTCGTCGCGGAGACCTGGGCGGCCACGAACGTGCCGTTGCCCTGCATCCGGGCGGCGAGGACGTAGGACGCGGTGGCCGGGGGCACGGCGGCGAGCGCGAGGACGACGAACCGCTGGTCGCCCTCCACGCCGAGCAGCGCCGCGAGGCCGAGGGCCACCGCCGGCACGGCCAGCAGCTTGACGGCGCCGAGGTAGGCGGCCATGAGGCGCTGCCCGCGCGGCAGGCCGGCCAGGCGCAGGGCCGCGCCGACCGCGAGCAGGCCCAGCGGCACCGCCGCGGCGGCCAGCCGGGAGAGGGTCGCGTCGACCGGTGACGGCAGCGTCAGCCCGAGCAGGTTGCCGCCCAGGCCCGCGACCGTGGCGAGGATCAGCGGGTTGCGGGCCACGGCGGCCAGCACTCCGAGGCCGCGTCGGCCGGCCGCCCCGCCGGGGGCGCTGCGGGCCAGCGCCGTGACCGCCAGGACGTTGACCAGCGGGACCGTCACCCCGAGCAGCACGCCCATGAGCGCGAGGGCGGGGACCCCGAGGTCGTCGACCAGCGCCAGGGCGATGAAGGTGTTGAACCGGAACGCCGTCTGCCATCCCGAGGCCGCGGTCATCCGGTCGACGCCGGGCAGCCACCGGACCACCGCGCCCAGCAGGGCCCCGGCGCTCAGGGCCCCCAGCGCGGCCAGCACGGCCCCGCCCGAACCGGCCGCGGCCAGGTCCGCCGACAGCGTGGTGCGGAAGAGCAGCGCCGGGAAGAGCACGAAGTAGACCAGCCGCTCCAGGTCGACCCAGAAACCCGGCGACCGCCAGGCGAAGCGGCGCAGCAGCAGGCCGATGAGGAGGAGGGCGAACTCCGGCAGGACCAGCGCAGCCGCGTTCACCGGGCGCAGCCTAGCCACCCGCGCGGGGAGGCGCGGCGCGGCATCACGGTGCGTGAGGGGTCCGCCGGGGCGGCGTCCCCCGCTCCCGGGGGCGGTGCGCCTAGCGTGGCGCACGAGGTGATTGATCCATGAGTGAACGCAACGGAAGTACGGCCGCCGGCCCGGGGACGGCGGAGATCCCGGTCGTGCGGCCCGCCGGCCCCGAGGCGCCGCCGACGGTCACGGCGCCCGCGGTGTCCGAGCCGGCTGCCGCGCCGGAGGGCGCGGAGGCGCCGGGGGCCGACGGCGACGTCGTCCCCGGCATGCACGCGACGGCACCGGTGAACGTGCGGCCCCGGCCGCGCATGCCGCGTCGCGGACCGCTGACGGTGATGGGGCCGTGGGCCCCGGTCGCCGGCGGGCTGCTGGGCCTGCTGCTCGGGCTGGTCGTCGTCCTGGTGCTCGGCGGTTCGGCCGACGTCTTCGACGACCGGCTGGCGCTGACCTTCGCCGTCGTCGGGCTGAGCCTGCTCGGCGCCTCCGGCGTCCTGCTGGCCGACGAGGTGCGCATCGTGCGGCAGCGCGCCCGGGAGGCCGGGGTCCGGCCGCAGTGGGTGGAGTCGACCGCGACGCTGGTCAACGGTCTGACGCCGGCCCGGCTGCTGCTGCTGGTGAGCGCCTTCGTGCTCTTCCTGTCGGCCTACGTCTCGCGCGGCTGACCGGCGCGGTCGCGCCCCCGCCGACGTTCCGCGCGCGGTGGGGGCGGACCGCGCGGCCGTCAGGTGTAGGCCTGGAGGCCGAGGTGCACGGCGAGGCCGAGCCCGGCGACGGCGATGACCGTGCGCAGCGCGCCCTGCGGCGCCCGGCGCACCACCCGTGGCCCGAGCCGGCCGCCGAGGAAGAAGCCCAGCGCCAGCGGCAGCGCCGCCGACCAGGCGACGTCGGCGAGGAGGACGAACCCGACGGCCGCGATGCCGTTGGCCACGCCGAGCACGACGTTCTTCATCGCGTTGCCGCGGGGCAGCCCCTCGCCGGTGGAGAGCAGGTACATCGCCAGCAGCAGCACGCCCGCGGCGGCGCCGAAGTAGCCGCCGTAGATGGTCACCGCGAAGGTGCCCAGCGGCAGCCAGCGCGGATCTGGCGCGGCGGCGTGCTGCGCCCCCTCGGCGGCCAGCTCGCGCGGCGGGCGTTGCACGAGGATGGCCAGCGAGGCCCCGCCGATCAGCCACGGCACGATCCGCTCGAAGGCGTCCGAGGGCGTGAGCAGCAGCAGCCCCGCCCCGGTGGCGCCGCCGAGCACGGCGGCGAGCAGCAGCGGCCGCAGCCGCCGGGTCTGCCCGCGCAGCTCCGGGCGGGAGGCGCTCACCGAGCCCACCGCGTTGAGGACCAGCGCGACGGTGTTGGTGACGTTCGCGGTGACCGGTGGCAGCCCGGTGGCCAGCAGCGCGGGGTAGCTCACCAGGGAGGCGAGCCCGGCGATGCTGCCGGACAGCCCCGCGCCGACGCCGGCGACCACCAGGAAGGCGAACTCCCAGCCGCTCATCCGGTCACCAGCACCACGATGGCGACGACCCCGAGGACGACGATGGCCGTCCGCAGGACCACCGCGGGCAGGCGGCGGCCGTACCGGGAGCTGACCGCGCCGCCCACCAGCGAGCCGGCGGCCAGCAGCCCGGCGGCCGCCCAGTCGATGCGGTCGGTGGCCACGACGACGTACGCGCCGGCGGCCACCCCGTTGACGGTGAGGGTCAGCACGTTCTTGAGCGCGTTCAGCCGCTGCAGCGACTCGCGCAGCAGCAGGCCGAAGATGCCGATCTGCAGCACCCCCTGGCTGGCGGCGAAGTAGCCGCCGTAGGTGCCGGTGACGTACGCGCCGGCGACGAGGGCGGCGAGCCGCCCCCTCGTGAGCGGCGATCCGCCCTCGCGCTCCCCGGCCGGCAGCCGGCGCGCGACCGCCGGCTGGAGGACGACGAGCAGGACGGCGATGCCGATGAGCACCGGCACGACCGCCTCGAAGGTGGCGGCGGGCAGGTGCAGCAGCAGGAAGGCGCCGGTGAGCGCGCCGAGGACCGAGGCGGGCATGAGCCGCAGGAGCAGGCGCCGCTGCCCGCGCAGCTCGCGCCGGTAGCCGATCGCCCCGCTCAGGTTGCCCGCGACCAGCCCGAGGGAGTTGCTGATCGTGGCGGGCACGGGCGGCAGGCCGACGGCGAGCAGCACCGGGAAGCTCACCAGCGTCCCCGAACCGACGACGGCGTTGATCCCGCCGGCGGCGAACCCGGCGGCCGCCACCGCGACCATCTCCCACCCCGTCATGCGCCCATCGCGAGGAGCCTGGCACGGCGCCGGCCGATGCCGTGCGTGCACCCGCCCTGACGCCGAGTCCGGCCCCGCCGGACCGCCCCGGCGACGCACCGGCCCCCGTCGTCACCGGCCCCCCGGACGGCGATGGTCGTCCCGGCGGCAACCGCCGGGGCCGCCCCGGACGTGCTCGAGCGGCCGGTCAGGGCCGGCCCCCCGGCGGCCGGTCGGCAGGCATGGCCACCTCAGTCCCTGCGGCCGGCGTCCACGAGCCGGATGACCGCGGCGCCCTCCTCGTCGGAGGCCGCCAGGTCCACCTCGACGTCGAAGCCCCAGTCGTGGTGGCCCTCGGGGTCGTCGACGATCTGCCGCACCCGCCAGATGCCGGGCTCGGCCTTGTCCCAGATGAGGAGCGCCGGCCCGCGGGCGTCGCCGCCGGTGTTCACCTCGGGGTGCTCGGCGAAGTAGGCCTGCACGACCTCGCCCCAGCGCTCGGCGTCCCAGCCGGCGCCGGCGTCCAGCTCGCCGAGGTCGTACCAGCGGCGGCGGGCCCACAGCTCCACCCGGCGGAACAGCGCGTTCCGGACCATCGCGGTGAAGGCGCGCTCGTTGCCGGTCAGCGGCCGCGGGCGGGCGGGGACGGCGACCGGCACGTCCAGCGGCTGGTCCGGTGAGGTGAGCTGCTCCCACTCGTCCAGCAGCGAGCTGTCGACCTGGCGCACCAGCTCGCCGAGCCACTCGACGAGGTCGGTCACCTCCTCGGTGCGCGCCGCGGCGGGCACACCGGAGCGCAGCGCCTTGAACGCGTCGGAGAGGTAGCGCAGCACGGCGCCCTCGGCGCGGGTCAGCCCGTAGGTGTTCACGAACTCCCGGAAGGTGAACGCCCGCTCCCACATCTCCCGGACGACGGACTTCGGCGACAGCTGCCCGTCGGCCGCCCACGGGTTGCTCTGCCGGTAGACGTCGAAGGCGTGCCCGAGCAGCTCCTCCAGCGGCTTGGGGTAGCTGACCTCCTCGAGCAGCTCGATCCGCTCGTCGTACTCGATGCCCTCGGCCTTCATCTGCGCGACGGCCTCGCCCTTGGCCTTGTTCAGCTGGGCGGCGAGGATCTGGCGTGGGTCGTCGAGGGTCGCCTCGATGACGCTGACGACGTCGAGGGCGTACGTGTCGGACTCCGGGTCGAGCAGGTCGATGGCGGCCAGCGCGAACGTCGACAGCGGCTGGTTGAGCGCGAAGTCCGGCGGCAGGTCCAGCGTCAGGTCGTAGCGGCGGCCGTCGGGCTCCGGCTCTGGGAGCCGCTCCAGGACGCCGGCCTGCAGCAGCGACCGCGCGATGCCGATGGCGTCGCGGATCAGCTTCAGCTGCTTGGGGCGCGGCTCGTGGTTCTCCGTCAGCAGCCGGCGCATCGCCGCGAACGGGTCGCCCGGCCGGTCGACGACGTCGAGGACCATCGCCGTCGTCACCCGCATGTGGCTGGTCAGCTTCTCGGGTTCCCCCTCGACCAGCCGGTTCATCGTCGACTCGCTCCACGGCACCATGCCGTCGGGCACCTTCTTGCGCACCAGCTTGCGGCGCTTCTTCGGGTCGTCGGCGACCTTGGCGAACTGCTTGAGGTTCTCCACCTCGTGCTCCGGCGCCTGCACGACGACGGTGCCCGCCGTGTCGTAGCCGGCGCGGCCGGCCCGCCCGGCGATCTGGTGGAACTCGCGGACCTGGAGCAGCCGGGTGCGGGTGCCGTCGTACTTGCTCAGCGCGGAGAAGACGACGGTGCGGATCGGCACGTTGATGCCGACGCCGAGGGTGTCGGTGCCGCAGATGACCTTGAGCAGCCCGGCCTGCGCGAGCTGCTCCACCAGCCGCCGGTACTTCGGCAGCATCCCGGCGTGGTGGACCCCGATGCCGTGGCGGACCAGCCGCGACAGCGTCGTCCCGAAGGCGGAGGAGAACCGGAAGCCGCCGATCAGGTCGGCGATCGCGGCCTTCTCCTGCTTGCTGCACACGTTGACGCTCATCAGGGCCTGGGCGCGCTCCAGCGCCGACGCCTGGGTGAAGTGGACGACGTAGACCGGCGCCTGCTGGGTGTCCAGCAGCTCCTGGATCGTCTCGTGCATCGGCGTCGTGGCGTAGTAGTGGTGCAGCGGCACCGGGCGGACTGCGTTGGCGACCAGCGCCGTCGGGCGGCCGGTGCGGCGGGTGAGGTCCTCGCGCAGGGACGTGACGTCCCCGAGGGTGGCGCTCATCAGCAGGAACTGCGCCTTCGGCAGCTCCAGCAGCGGCACCTGCCAGGCCCAGCCGCGGTCGGGGTCGCCGTAGAAGTGGAACTCGTCCATGACCACGAGCCCGATGTCGGCGTCCGCGCCCTCGCGCAGCGCGATGTTCGCCAGCACCTCGGCGGTGCAGGCGATGATCGGGGCCCCGGCGTTGACGCTCGCGTCGCCGGTCAGCATGCCGACGTTGGCCGCGCCGAAGACGCCGCAGAGCGCGAAGAACTTCTCGCTGACCAGCGCCTTGATCGGCGCGGTGTAGTAGCTGCGCCGGCCGGCGGCCAGGGCCGCGTACTGCGCCCCGGTGGCCACCAGCGACTTGCCCGAGCCGGTGGGCGTGGCCAGGACGACGTTCGCGCCGCTGACCAGCTCGATCAGCGCCTCCTCCTGCGCCGGGTACAGCGTCGTGCCGCCTGCCTCGGCCCAGGCGGCGAAGGAGGCGAACAGCTCGTCGGGATCGCCGCCCCGGGCGCGGAGCGCGGTGAGGTCGGTGGGGTCGTCGATCAGCGGCGGCGCGGCGGTCGTGGTCATCAGGGCCACCAGCGTGCCCGATGCCGGCCGGGTCCCGTCGACCGAGGCCCGCGGACGCGCCGCCCCAGGGTCTGATAACGATCCGGTAACGAGGTGTGCTGCGGGGTGTGACGTATGCCGTAGTCGGAGAGGAAGGTGAACAGCAGGTGAACGAAAGGTGGCTGTAACATGCGAGAGCGTTTCTGCCCGGAGTGCCGGTGGACCGTCGTGACCGATACAGCGGGCCGGCGTCGGCTCGAGATGCGTTGGGTGCCGTTGAGCGCCGCGACGCCCCAGGCGCCGGCCGCACGCGCCGCCTGAGAACCGACCGCATCCCCCCGGGGGACATGGCCGATCAGACCCCGACCCGGGCGGTAGGGGAGGCGCGCACCGATGTGCGCCTCTCCCACCGCCCGGGTCGTGTGCTGTCCGGACCCGCTCGGTGCGACGTGCCCGCAGGGCGTTCCGTGAGCCGAGCGCCGGGGTAGGCGCTGCCCGACGCAGCACCCGCCACCGTGCGCGGGCGTAAGACGAGCGCCCTCGGTGCTGCCCTGTCGCGACCAGAGAGGTGCACCCCCGTGTCCGAGCCCCGCCCCGAGTCCCAGCCCGCCCAACAGCAGACCCCGCCCGGCACGCTGGGGGAGATGGACCCCAAGCCCGACCACGGTGAGGAGAGCTACTCCGGCTCCGGTCGGCTCACCGGGAAGGTCGCGGTCATCACCGGCGGCGACAGCGGCATCGGCCGCGCTGTCGCGATCGCCTTCGCCCGGGAGGGCGCCGACGTCCTCATCTCGTACCTGAACGAGCACGAGGACGCCCAGGACACCGCGAAGTACGTCGAGGACGCCGGCCGCAGGTGCGTCCTGGTCCCGGGGGACCTCGCCGACCGCGCGCACGCCAAGACGGTCATCCCGAAGGCGGTGGAGGAGTTCGGCCGGATCGACGTCCTCGTGAACAACGCCGCGTTCCAGATGAGCCACGACTCCCTCGACGAGGTCTCCGACGAGGAGTGGGACCACACCCTCGCCACGAACCTCTCCGCGATGTTCACCCTGACCAAGGACGCGCTCGCGCACATGGGGTCGGGCGCCTCGATCATCAACTCGTCGTCGGTGAACTCCGACAACCCGAGCCCGAACCTGATCGCCTACGCGATGACCAAGGCCGGCATCGCCAACTTCACCGCCTCGCTGGCCCAGATGCTGGCCGAGAAGGGCATCCGGGCCAACAGCGTCGCCCCCGGACCGGTGTGGACGCCGCTGATCCCGGCGACCATGCCCGAGGAGAAGGTGGAGAGCTTCGGCCAGCAGGTGCCCCTCGGCCGGCCCGCGCAGCCGGCCGAGCTCGCGCCGGTCTACGTGATGCTGGCCAGCGACGAGTCGTCCTACGTCTCCGGCGCCCGCATCGCCGTCACTGGCGGCAAGCCGATCCTCTGACCGCGGCAAGCCGATCCTCTGACCCGGGCGATGATCAGCTGACCTGATCGTCGGGCCTCCTCCCGCACCGCAGACGGTGAGGGAGGACGCGTGATGTCAGGTCAGCTGATCGTGGCGGCGAGGGGGCCAGCGCGCCGGGGGGCCGTCGAGCACGATCGAGGCGGCGGCGAGATCAGGCATGGCCGGCGTCCTCCTGCGGTACCTCCCTGCCGTGGTGTTCATCTGGAGCAGTGGTTGGGGTCCGCGTCGGCGTCGTCCCCGTCGGGGGTACGGCGGCCTGGGGCCCGGATACGGGCCGGGCTACGGGCGCGGGTACGGCGGTTACGGCCCCGGCTACGGCCCGCCGCGCGGCTACGGGCGCCGCAACGACTCCTGCCTGCGCGACCTGCTGTTCCTGAACACCGGCTGCTGCCTGGCCAACGCGGTCGGCTGCGGTCTGGAGCTCATGCTCGTCGCCCCCCGCTCGGTGCCCGCCATCCGGGCCGGGCAGCAGGGCACCGGCGCGGCGGCCCGCCTCGTCGCCGCCGTCCGCTTCTACCAGCGCGAGATCAGCCCGAAGCGCCGCCCCTGCTGCCACTTCACCCCGACCTGCTCGGCCTACGCGATCGAGGCGCTGGAGACCCACGGCGCGCTGCGGGGCTCCTGGCTCACCGTGCGCCGGCTGGTCCGCTGCCGCCCGGGCGCGGCCGGCGGAGCCGACCCGGTGCCCGCCTGATCCACCGCCGGGAAACCGGCTGGGCGGCGGAGGGCGGGGCGCCTACGGTGCGGCGGTGATCCCGGGGCCCGACGCGACGACCGGCGTCGCCACCTGGCAGGACGCCGGCTGGCGCGACGCCGCCGTGGGCTGGGCGGTCGAGCAGGTGGCGCGCTCCGGGCGGCAGCTCGGCGGCGCGCCGGAGCAGCCGCACGTGCAGGCCTGGTCGACGGCGTTCCGGCTGCCGCTGCGGGGTGGGGGAGCCGTCTGCCTCAAGGCGGTCGGCCCCGGGTCAGCGCACGAGCCGCCGCTGGCGGAGGCGCTCGGGCGCTGGGTGCCCGGGCACGTCCTCGTGCCGCTGGCGGTGCACCGGCAGCGGCGGTTGCTGCTGCTGCCCGACGGCGGCCGCACGCTGCGCGCCGCCGGAGCGGCGGACCCCGCCGCCTGGGAGGCGATGCTCCGCTGCCACGCGCGGCTGCAGCTCGCGCTGGTGCCGCACGCCGGCGCGCTGCTGGAGCTCGGCGTGCCCGACCACCGCCCGGAGCGGCTGCCGGCGCTGGTCACCGACCTCCTCGGCGACGACGAGGCGCAGCAGCCGGGGCGCCCCGGCGGGCTGCCTCCCGGGGACCGCAACCGGGTCCTGGCCGGTCTGCCCGGGTACGCGGCAGCATGCCGCGCGCTGGCGGCCGGCCCGGTTCCCCCGACGCTGCAGCACGACGACCTGCACGACGCCAACCTGTTCGTCAGCGACGGCCAGCACCGGTTCTTCGACTGGGGCGACTCCTCGGTGTCGCACCCCTTCCTCACCCTCGTGGTCACGCTGCGGTTCGCCGCGCGCGTGCTCGGCCTGCCCGCCGGCGACCAGGGGCTGATCCGCCTGCGCGACGCCTACCTCGACGAGTGGCGGGAGCTGGGCACGGCCGCGGAGCTCCGGGAGCTGCGCGACGTCGCCCTCCGGGTCGGCCCGCTGCAGCGCGCGCTCACCTGGCGGCGGATCCTGCGCGGGATCCCCGCCGACGAGCGCGCCGGGTGGGCCGCGCAGGTGCCCGGCTGGACCGCCGAGCACCTGGCGCCGGGCCCGCTGCCGCCCGGCGGCTGACCGCATCGGCGAGACTGTCCCGGTGCCCGCGACCGACGACGCCTCCGGTGACCTCCCCGTCACCGGATCCCTCGTCGTGCCCGCGGCCGCGCTGTCGTGGCGGTTCTCCCGGTCGTCGGGCCCCGGCGGGCAGGGCGTGAACACCGCCGACTCGCGGGTGGAGCTGTCGGTGTCGCCGCTGGAGCTCCCGGGCCTCGGCGAGTCGCAGCGCGCCCGGCTCGCGGCGCAGCTCGGAACCCGGCTGGTCGACGGCGTGCTGACCGTCGTCGCGAGCGAGCACCGGCAGCAGCTGCGCAACCGGCAGGCGGCGCGCGAGCGGCTGGCGGCCGTCCTCCGCGCCGCGCTCGCCCCGCCGGCGCCGGCCCGCCGACGCACCAAGCCGACCCGGGGCTCCAAGGAGCGCCGGATCGAGGCGAAGAAGCAGCGCGGCCAGCTGAAGAAGCAGCGCCGCAACTGGGACTGACGGCGGGACGCCCCGCGGGAGCGTCCCGCCGACCGCACCGGTCAGCTCAGCCGCTGCTGCAGGTGCACGGTGACCTCCTCGCCCGCGCGGCTCTTGCCGATGGCCGAGCAGATCGCCGCGCGCAGCGGCAGCCAGTGCGGGCCGGCGCCCGACGGCATGAGGGTGGCGGCGAAGGCGTGCCCGTCGGCGGTGCCGGTCACCTTCACCGCCCGGCGAGTGCCCAGCAGCTCGGCGGAGTCCGGCACGACCAGGTAGGTGGGGAAGGCGCCGTCCTTCTCGATGGGTGCGGTGAAGGTGACGTCGAGGGCTGCAGGGGTGCTCATGTCTGTACCGACTGCCGCGACGCCGACAACTCATCGCGGCGCCGCTGGAGGAACGCCCGTTCCCGCTGGTTCGAGACCTGCGGGAGGGCCTCGTCGTAGGCCCGGAGCGCCTCGGCCGGGCCGCCGGACCGGCGCAGCAGGTCGGCGCGCACGGCCGGCAGCAGGTGGTGGCGCGGCAGCTCCAGCTCCTCGACGAGCGCGAGGCCGGCTGCCGGTCCGGCCACCTCGGCCACGGCGACGGCGCGGTGCAGGGCGACGACCGGGCTCGGCGCCAGGGCCATCAGCTGGTCGTAGAGCGCCACCACCTGTGCCCAGTCGGTGTCGGCGGCCGCGGCGGCGTCGCCGTGCACCGCCGCGATCGCCGCCTGCACCTGGTAGGGGCCGGGTCGGTTGCGCCGCAGGCACCCGCGCACCAGGGCGTGGCCCTCCGCGACCAGCCGCCCGTCCCAGCGCGACCGGTCCTGGTCGGCGAGCAGCACGAGATCGCCGTCGGCGGACGTCCGTGCCGGGCGGCGGGCCTCGGGGAGCAGCAGGAGCGCCAGCAGCCCGAGGACCTCCGGCTCGTCGGGCATCAGCTCGGCGAGCAGCCGGCCCAGCCGGATGGCCTCGGCGCAGAGGTCCTCCCGCACCAGGTGCGTCCCCGACGAGGCGGCGTAGCCCTCCGAGAAGACCAGGTAGACGACGGCCTGCCCCGGCTCCAGGCCGGGGGGGCCGGCTCGACGACGGTCAACAGGTAGCGCGGCATCGGATCCTCCTCGGGCGCCGCGGTCCCTCCGGCGGCTCACCCTCTGTACGAACCGATGCTGCCCGGATCGACACCGCGCGCGGCAGTTCTCCGCGCGGGGGGCCGCGCGGCTCCCCGGCCGGGGATCAGCTCAGCGAGAGCGGCTCGCGCACCAGCACCCAGAGGGGCAGCTCGTCGTCGGTGGTGCGGGTCGTCTCGGCCACCTGGAAGCCGAAACCGCGGAGGAACCGCACGTTCGCCCAGCCGAAGACGGCGGCGGCGGCGGGGGTTTTCTCCGCGTCGCAGCGCACCAGCACGGGGGCGAGGACGGCGGCGGCCAGCCCCCTGCGGCGGGCCGACGGGCGCACCCCGAGGTGGCGCAGCCACCAGTGCGGCCGGTCGGGCCGGGTCGCGGTGAGGAACGCCTCGGTCTCGGCGACCGCGCGGGCCCGCGGCCCCCGCAGGTACGGCAGCTCCCGGGCGAGCGCGGCGCGCACGTCGTCGGGCAGCGGGCGGGTGCCGGGTGCACCGGCCGGTGGCTCCCAGACGGCGACGGCGTCGAGGTCCTCGGTCACCCAGGCCGTGCCGGTGGAGACCCCGCGGTGGGCGGCGTCCAGCTCGTGCAGCCGGGTCAGCCGCTGCATCCGGCCGTCGTCGGGCAGCGCCCAGCGGGTCCAGCGGGAGTCGGCCAGCGCGACGGTCAGCGTGGCGGCGATCGCGGGGACGTCCCGCTGCTCGGCGACGCGGACGTCGGGGCCGGGCTCGTCGGGGTCGTCGATCCGCCGGACGGTCGGGCCGGGAGGAGTCACCCCCGAATTCGACCACGCCCGACGACGACGGGGGCCACCCCGGGTGGGACGGCCCCCGTCGTCGTGGGCTCATCGCCCCCTGCGCCGCGGCAGGGGACCGGTGCTCAGACGGCGTCGAAGCCGGCGCGGTCCACCTTGCGGTGGTAGCGCTCGCCCAGCTTGCCGCCGAGGATCGCGCCGACCAGCGTCAGCACCAGGACCGCGACCAGGGCGATGATGCCGCCGGTCGTGGCGGTGCCCTCGTCGATCGGGATGCGCGGCAGGTTCAGCTGCTGGAGCACGTTGTACTCCGAGCCGAAGAGCAGGCCGGCGACGGCGAGCGCCAGGACGACGAGCAGGCCGATGACCCACACTGCGATGCCCTGGCGGACCCCGTCGAAGCGCGCCATCCGGCCGGCGACGTAGCCCCCGGCCAGGTATGCGAGGAACAGGACGACCAGCAGGACGATGCCGCCGACGATGCCGATGGTGGACGCCTGCTCGGCGGCCTCGTCGACCGTCGGGACGCCCTCCGTGAGGCCGACGGCGACGCCGGCCGCGCTGATCAGCGCGATCAGCAGCACGGCCAGCCCGTTGGCGGAGAGCCAGCCGAAGAACGCCGCGCCCCACTTGATGCCGCCGTAGCGGGAGTGCTGCGCGTCGACGGCGTCCCGGCCGGCACCGCGGGTGGAGTGCGCTCCGTCCGGGTGGATGCCGGCGTCGTCGCCGGGTGCGGAAGCGGGTGTGGACATGGCGAGTGCTCCTCGGGAGGGGGACGGCGGGCGGGACGTGCCGGCCGGGAGATCGGGCGCAGGCGGCGTCGGCGGGCCCGGAGCCGCGCCGACGCCGCCCGACTGCTGGGGCCGGGCTCAGCGGCGGGTGCCGGTGCCGTCCGTTCCGTCGGTGTCCAGCTCCACCTGCTCCTTGCGGACCTGCTCGGTGACCGTCTCCTGCTCGGTGACGGACTGGGTGTCCAGGCGGACGCGCTCGACCGGCACGGCCTCCTTCTCCACGACCGGGCGCTCGCCGTGGAGCACGACCTCGTGCTCCTCCTCGGAGATGGCCGGGCCGTCGAGGGCGTTGCCGACGTTGGCGTCGGTGATCGGCTCGCGCTCGATGCGGATCTCCTCGTGCGACACAGGCACGGTCTGCGACACGTTCTCGGTGACGACGTACTTGCGCAGCCGGGCGCGGCCGGTCTCCACCCGCTGGGTGCCGACGTGCAGCTGCTCCTCCGACCGGGTCATCGCGTCGTCGGTGGTGGGGCCGGAGGTGTCGTGGCCCACGGCGCCGCGGGTCGTGTCGCCGGTCGTGGTGGTGCGGGTCGTGTCGGTGACCCCGCCGGTGACGTCGGTGCCGGTGCCGGTGCCGCCGACGCCGTAGTAGCGGTAGAGCTCGGTCTCCTCCTCGGGCGACAGGTGGCCCTCGGCGTCGACGTGCGGGGCGTTCTTGACCTTGTCCTTGGCGTAGGGGACGCGCAGCTCCTCGCCGGAGATGTCGGCGTCGGCCAGCGGCACGAAGGTCTCCTTGGTGCCGAACATCCCGGTGCGGACGGTGGCCCACTCCGGGCGGCCGGTCTCGTCGTCGAGGTAGACCTCGCCGACGGTGCCCAGCTTGCCGTCGGGGCCGACGGCGGTGCTGCCGATGACGTCGCTCAGCTGGTGCTCGGTGATCATGCGCATGGCTCCTGGGGACAGGGGGAACAGGGAGGTCCGTCTCGTCCCGGCGCGGTGTCGCGCCAGCGGGACACCACCGTCGGTGCCCGCGCATTTACGGCGTAAACAATCGCCGTGGGCGGATCTCCCCGCGGCCCCGGATCAGCTGCGCGGATCCCCGCGGCGCGGGGTGCGCGACTCGGTCAGCACGACCTCCAGCCGGCCGAGCAGGTTCTCCAGCGCCTCCTCGAACTCCGCCGCCGACTCGTCGAGCGAGAGCAGCGACTCCAGCCGGACGACGGTGGGGTACTGGCTGAGGTCGGTACTTCCCGCCGCGTCCGGCACGCCCTCGGGCTGGTCCTCCGGGCTGATCTTCACGCCCTTCTGCGACACCTCGAGCAGCAGGTGGCCGAGCAGGAAGCTGGAGTACGCCCGGTACGCGGCGACCGCGGCCTCCTCGGTGAAGCCGCTGTCGATCAGCGCGTCCAGGAAGGACTCGACCCAGCGGAGGCTGCGCAGCGGCGGGCGGACCCACGGGGCCGCGGGCGGCCGGGTGGCGACCAGCGGGAACACCTCCGGATGGGCGAGGGCGATGCGGCGGACCCCGTGCGCCAGCCGCTGCAGGTAGTCCTGCCAGCCGTGCGACGCGCTCAGGTGGACGTCGGGATCGCCGTAGAGCTCGTCGATGACCGACTCCACGACGCCGTCGAGCAACTGCTCGCGGCCGGGAACGTAGCGGTACAGCGCCATGGCCTCCACGCCGAGGTGGGCGCCGAGCCGGCGCATGGTCAGCGCGGTCAACCCGTTGTCGTCGATGAACTCGATGGCCGCACCGAGGATCCGGCGCCGGTCGAGCCCCGACCGCCCGGCACCGGGCGGGGAGGCCGGCACCACCGCGGCCGCGCCGCCGCGGCCCTCCGGGCTGTCGGGGTCGGCGGTCGGGTCGGGCTCGGTCATCGTGCTCTCCCTCGGTCGGCGCGATCTGCCGGGGATCATGCTCGGTGGCCACCGCACAGGGACCGGCACCCTCGTGTGAGGCCGACGGAACCCAGCGTTGACGCCGAGGTCCACGAAGGGAAACGCCGGCCCCCGACGCTGGCTGCCGTGTCCGCCACCGTGTCGCCCGCGTCCACCGCCGCCGGCGTGCGCGCCTCCCGGACGACGAACACGCACTGCCCGTACTGCTCGCTGCAGTGCGGCATGGCCGTCACCGCCGGCGCCCGCCCGGCCACCCTGGTGCCGCTGGACTTCCCGACCAACCGCGGCGGGCTGTGCTCCAAGGGCTGGTCGTCGGCCGAGCTGCTCGACCACCCGGAGCGGCTGCTGCGGCCGCTGGTGCGCGCGGTCCCCGGCGACCGCACCAGCCCGCTGGTCGAGAGCACCTGGGACGAGGCGCTGGACCGGGTGGTCGCCGCGATCGAGGCGACCCAGCGCACGCACGGCCGGGACGCCGTCGGCTGCTTCGGCGGCGGATCGCTCACCAACGAGCAGGCCTACCAGTTCGGCAAGTTCGCCCGGGTGGCGCTGCGCACCAGCGCCATCGACTACAACGGCCGGTTCTGCATGTCCTCGGCGGCCGGGGCGGCCAACCGCGCCTTCGGCCTGGACCGCGGGCTGCCGTTCCCGCTCAGCGACATCGCCGACGCCGACGTCGTCGTCCTGGTGGGCAGCAACCCGGCCGACACCATGCCCCCGGCCATGCAGTGGTTCGACGCCGGGCGCGAGCGCGGCGCGCAGCACGTCGTCGTCGACCCCCGCCGCACCGCCACCGCCCGCAACGCCGCGCTGCACCTGCAGCCGCTGCCGGGCACCGACCTGGCGCTGGCCAACGGGCTGCTGCACATCGCGCTGGCCGAGGGGCTGGTCGACGAGGAGTACGTGGCCGCGCGCACCACCGGGTTCGACGCGGTGCGCGAGAGCGTCGCCGCCTACTGGCCCGACCGTGTCGAGCGGCTCACCGGGGTGCCGGTGCCCGACCAGCGGCGCACCGTCTTCGCTCTCGCCCGCGCGGAGAAGGCGATGATCCTCACCGCCCGCGGTGCCGAGCAGCACCGCAGCGGCACCGACACCGCCCAGGCGTGGCTCAACCTCGCGCTCGCCCTCGGCCTGCCCGGGCGGCGGGGCAGCGGCTGGGGCACCGTCACCGGCCAGGGCAACGGCCAGGGCGGCCGGGAGCACGGGCAGAAGGCCGACCAGCTCCCCGGTTACCGGTCGCTGGCCGACCCCGCCGCCCGGGCGCACGTCGCCGCCGTCTGGGACGTCGACCCCGACGAACTGCCGCAGCCGGGGAAGAGCGCCTTCGAGCTGCTCGACGCCCTCGGCACCGACGGCGGGGTCCGGGCGCTGCTGGTGCTGGCCTCCAACGTCGCCGTCTCCGCCCCCGACGCGCGCCGGGTGATCAGCCGGCTGGGCGACCTGGACTTCCTGGCCGTCAGCGACTTCTTCCTCTCCGAGACCGCCGAGCTCGCCGACGTCGTGCTGCCCAGCGCCATGTGGGCGGAGGAGGCCGGCACCATGACCAACCTCGAGGGCCGCGTGCTCCGCCGCCGCCGGGCCCTCGATCCGCCGGCCGGGGTGCGGGACGACCTGCAGCTGCTCGCCGAGCTCGCCGCCCGGCTGGGCGTCGGGGAGCGGTTCAGCGGGGACCCGGAGACGGTCTTCGAGGAGCTCCGCCGGGCCAGCGCCGGCGGGACGGCCGACTACGCGGGCATCAGCTACCGCCGCATCGACGAGGAGCAGGGCGTCTTCTGGCCCTGCCCCGCCGACGCCCACCCCGGGACGCCGCGGCTGTTCCTCGACCGCTTCGCGACCCCGGACGGGCGGGCGCGCTTCGTCCGGGTGGAGCACGTCGACGCGCACGAGCGCCCCGACGCCGAGTACCCCTACGTGCTCACCACCGGCCGGGTGCTGGCCCAGTACCAGTCGGGCACCCAGACCCGCCGGACGCGCAGCCTGCAGATGATGGCGCCGACGCCCCGCGCGGAGCTGCACCCGGACCTCGCGCGGGCGCTGGGCGTCGAGAACGACGACGTCGTCGAGCTCGCCACCCGTCGCGGGCGGGCCCGCTTCCACGCCTCGGTCACCGACACGATCCGCCCCGACGTCGTCTTCGTGCCGTTCCACTGGGGCGGCGGGGCCAGCGCCAACGCGCTCACCGACGCCGACGCGCTCGACCCGACCAGCCGGATGCCGGCCTTCAAGGTCTGCGCCGTCGCCATCACCCGGGTCGACGGGCCCGAGGAACGCATCCAGCCCCCGGCCCCCGCCACCCAGCCCCGCCCGACCGGTCACCGCCCGCCCGCGGCCCCCGTTCCGCACCCGCCGTCCCGCACGACGACGACCCCGAGGAGAACATCCGTGAAGAGCACACCCCGCTTCCTGCAGGGCGTCTTCCCGATCACCGGGGAGGGGCTGGCCAAGCCCGGCCCGGTCGACCCGGCGCTGACCTACACCGTGCCCACCGGGCGGACGGCGCAGGCGCTGTACTTCCGTGGCGGGAACTCGACCGCCGAGCTGGTGTACGTGCTGCTGGTGCGCGACGGCGAGCCGATGCGGTGGTTCCCGATCGGCGCCAAGGCCGACACCCACGTGCCGCTGCGGGTGGTCGAGGACCTGGTGGGCGGCTCCGTCGTGGAGCTGCACGCGGCGGCACCCGAGGGCGTCACCGGCGAGGTCGTCGTCGACCTGGGGCTGGTGGAGGTCTGATGACGGCGATCCTGGGCGGCCGGCCGACCGGCGCGACGACGCTGCACCTCGACGACGACCTGGATCCCCGCGGCCGCCTGGTCGTGGTGGGCAACGGCATGGCCGGCGCGCGGTTGGTGGAGGAGGTGCTCGAGCGCGGCGGCGGGGAGCAGTTCCGGATCACCGTCTTCGGCGACGAGCCGCACGGCAACTACAACCGGATCATGCTCTCGCCGGTGCTGGCCGGGGAGTCGCACGAGGACGAGATCGTGCTCAACTCCCACGAGTGGTACGCCGACAACGGCGTCGAGCTGCGCGCCGGGGTGCGGGTCGACCGGATCGACACCGCGGCCAAGCAGGTGCACGCCGCCGACGGCAGCGTCACCGGCTACGACCACCTGGTCCTGGCCACCGGCAGCTACTCGTTCATCCCGCCGATGACCGGCGTCCGCACCCCCGACGGCGAGCTGCTGCCCGGCGTGTACGGCTTCCGCACCATCGACGAGACCCGGGCCCTGCTGGCGGCGACCGGCCGCTGCCGGCGCGCCGTCGTCATGGGCGGGGGGCTGCTCGGGCTGGAGGCGGCCCGGGCGCTGCAGGGCCACGGCCTGCAGGTGGAGCTCGTGCACGCGATGCCGTGGCTGATGAACGCCCAGCTCGACGCCGAGGCCGGGGCGATCCTCAAGAAGAGCGTCGAGTCCCTCGGCATCGGCGTGCACCTCGACGTCCTGGCCACCGAGGTGCTGGGCACCGACTCCGTCGAGGGGGTGCTGCTCAAGGACGGCCGCCGGCTGGACTGCGACCTGCTCGTCGTCGCCGCCGGCGTGCGGCCGCACACCGACCTCGCCGTCCGGTCCGGGCTGGAGGTGCAGCGGGCGGTCGTCGTCGACGACCAGCTGCGCACCGACGACCCCGACGTCTACGCCATCGGCGAGTGCGCCCAGCACCGCGACCAGGTCTACGGCCTGGTCGCCCCGGCGTGGGAGCACGCCAAGGTGCTCGCCGACGTCCTCACCGGCACCGACCCCGACGCGGAGTACCACGGCAGCCGGACGGCGACGAAGCTCAAGGTTGCCGGCGTCGACGTCGCTGTGATGGGTGTGAACACGCCGGAACGGGACGACGACGAGTTCCTGGTCATCTCCGAGCCCAGGCGCGGGGTGCACTTGTCGGTGGTGATCCGCGACGACCGGCTCGTCGGCGCCACCCTGCTCGGCGACACCCGCAAGGTCGCCTTCCTCACCCAGGCCTTCGACCGGGGCGCGCCGCTGCCCGAGGAACGGATCCGGCTGCTGGTCGACCTCTCCGACGGCGCGGCGGAGGTCGGTGTAGCCGAGATGCCCGCCGACTCGCAGGTCTGCAACTGCAACGGCGTGAGCAAGGGCGACATCTGCGGGGCGGTGGCCGGGGGCTGCTCGAACGTCGGCGAGGTGATGGACCGCACCCGCGCCGGCAAGGGCTGCGGCTCGTGCAAGTCGCTGGTGAAGCAGATCGTGGAGTGGGCCGCCGACGGCGAGCTCACCGAGGACCCGGCGGCGTCCTGGTACGTGCCGGGCATCCCGATGCCGAAGCCGGAGCTGATCCGGGCCATCCGCGAGCACGACCTGCGCAGCGTGTCCGCGGTCTTCGCGACCCTCGCGCCCGACGGCAAGGACGACGCGAAGTCGAAGATGGGCCTCACCTCGCTGCTGAAGATGATATGGGGCCACGACTTCGTCCCGGAGAAGGACGGCGAGTTCATCAACGACCGGGTGCACGCCAACATCCAGCGCGACGGCACCTTCTCCGTCGTCCCGCAGATGAAGGGCGGGGTGACCACGCCCGCGCAGCTGCGGAAGATCGCCGACGTCGCCGAGAAGTACGAGGTGCCGATGGTCAAGGTGACCGGCGGCCAGCGGATCGACCTGCTCGGGGTCCGGAAGGAGGACCTGCCGGCCATGTGGTCCGACCTGGGCATGCCCTCGGGGTACGCCTACGGCAAGAGCTTCCGCACGGTGAAGACCTGCGTCGGGAGCGACTTCTGCCGCTTCGGCCTGGGCGACTCCACCCAGCTGGGCATCGACCTGGAGACCCGGTTCCAGGGCATCGAGAGCCCGGCGAAGATGAAGCTCGCCGTCGTCGGCTGCCCGCGCAACTGCGCCGAGGCCTACGTGAAGGACGTCGGCGTCGTCGCCGTGGGCAACGGGAAGTGGGAGGTGTACGTCGGCGGCGCCGCGGGGGCCACGATCCGCAAGGGCGACCTGCTGGCCACCGTCGACTCCCCGGCGGCCGTGATGGAGCTCGCCGGCCGGTTCATGCAGTACTACCGGGAGAACGCCAACTGGCTGGAGCGCACCTACGACTTCGTGCCGCGGATCGGGCTGGAGAGGATCAAGGCGGTGCTGCTGGAGGACAGCGAGGGCATCTGCGCCGACCTCGACGCCGGGATCCAGCGCTCGATCGACGCCTACACCGATCCGTGGGGCCAGGACGCCGCCGAGCCGGCCACCCCCGGCCAGTTCCGCCCGGCGCTGCCGCTGGTCGAGCTGCCGAAGGTGCCGGTCCGATGAGCGCGCCGCACCTGGAGGCCGCCCGGCCCACGACGCCGGGCACCGACCTCGGCACCCCGGCGACGGAGACGCAGCCGGGCACCGCCGCCCCGGGCACCGGCACGCCGCACGTGGTCGGCCGGGTCGACGACGTCCCGCCGGGGGAGGGCCGGGCCTTCGTCGCGGACGGGGTGCAGGTGGCGGTTTTCCGGCTGCGCGACGGCTCGCTGCACGCGACGCAGGCGGCCTGCCCGCACGCCGGGGGACCGCTCGCCGACGGGCAGACCGACGTCGACGTCCTGGTCTGCCCGCTGCACCTGTACGCCTACCGGTGGGCCGACGGCGCCTCGACGTCGGGCGCCGCCCCGGTCCGCGTCTACCCGGTCCGCGAGGAGGACGGCGCCCTCGTCGTCGACCTCTAGCCGAGCTTTTCCGCGGAAACCCAGGGGCGGGTTTCCGCGGAAAAGCTCGGTCGGTCCGGGCGGTCGGCGCCGCTAGGGGTGCCCGGGCCGCCGCCCGCTTCGGCGTCTCCCCGACGCACCTGGTGCGGGCCTTCACCCGGCGCACGGCCTGCCCCCGCACCGGTACCGGACCGGCCGGTGGATCGACCTCGCCCGCCGGCTGCTGCTCGACGGCCTGCCGGCCGCAGGGGTGGCGACGGCGGCGAGCTTCTACGACCAGGCGCACCTGACCCGGCACTTCCGCCGGATGCTCGCCACGACGCCGGCCGCCTACGCCCGGTCGGCCGGGGAGGCGGGGCGGGCGCGGACGTGCATGCGCTCGCCCTGCGGACCGAACAGGATCAACCCCTCGGCGGGCTCAGGGAAGGGGTTCGAGAGGGCGTGCGGCACCCGGGTGTCGAACTCGACCACCTCGCCGGGGCCGAGGACGAAGTCGCGCGGTCCGAGCAGCAGCCGGATCTGCCCGGACAGCACGTAGAGCCACTCGAAGCCGTTGTGCACCTGCTGCTCGGTGTTCCCGACCCGCCACCGCGGGGGCAGCTGCTGCTTGTAGGCCTGCAGCCCCCCGGCCTGCCGGGTCAGCGGCACCAGCGTCATCCCGTCCCGCTCGATCGGGTGGCCGTGCACCCGCGGATCGGCCGGTGCCGGGGCGTCGACGACCTCGTCGAGGGCCACGCCGTACGCGCGCGCCAGCGGCAGCAGCAGCTCCAGGGTGGGCCGGCGCCCGCCGGACTCCAGGCGCGACAGGGTGCTGACCGAGATGCCCGTGGCGTCGGCGATCTCGCCGAGCGTGGCCCCGCGCTCGCTCCGCAGCGCCCGTAGCCGCAGACCCACGTTCTGCAGGACGTCGTCGTCGGTCATGCGGACCAGTTTGCCATTTTGGCAACGACGGTTGCCAGGCCAGGGCGTCCGGGCAGACAGTTCCGGCATGGACGAGCAGTACGACGTGGTGGTCATCGGAGGCGGCGCGGCCGGGCTGAGTGGAGCGCTCACCCTGTCCCGCGCCCGGCGCAGCGTGCTGGTGGTGGACGCGGGGGAGCCCCGCAACGCACCGGCCGGGCACGTGCACAACTACCCCGGCCGGGAGGGCACCCCGCCGGCCGAGCTGCTGGCGATCGGCCGCGGCGAGGTCGAGGGCTACGGCGGCACCGTGGTGGCCGGCCGGGTCACCGGCGTGCGCCGCGAGGACGGCGGGTTCCGTGTCGACCTGGGCGGCGGATCCTCGGTGCGGGCGCGCCGGCTGCTGCTGGCCACCGGCCTGACCGACCAGCTGCCGGGGATCCCGGGCGTGGCCGAGCGGTGGGGGAGTGCGGTGCTGCACTGCCCGTACTGCCACGGCTGGGAGGTGCGCGACCGGGCGATCGGCGTCGTGGCCCGGGGGACGCTGGGGATCCACGGCGCGCTGATGTGGCGGCAGTGGACCGACGACGTCGTCCTCTTCCTGCACGATGCCGACGAGCCCACGGACGAGGAACTGGACCAACTGGCGGCGCGCGGGATCCGCGTCGTCCGCGGCGAGGTGGCGGGGCTCGAAGGCGGCGCAGCCGTCCGGCTGGCCTCCGGTGAGGTGATCGAACGGGACGCGGTCGTGGTCGCGCCGGTGTTCACCGCGAACGCCGACGTGCTCGCCGGGCTCGACGCGACGCCGGTGCCGCTGGAGATGAGCGGCACCGTGATGGGGACCCACCTCCCCGCCGACCAGACCGGGCGCACCGACGTCCCCGGCGTCTGGGTCGCCGGCAACGCCGGTGACCTCAGCGCTCAGGTGATCGTCGCCGCCGCCCAGGAGCTCCGGGCCGGCGCGATGATCAACGCGGACCTGATCGAGGCGGACACCGCGCGCGCGGTGGCCGAGCACCGGAGCGTGGCGGCATGAGCGAGCCCGGCAGCGGACCGGCGCGGGAGCCCGCGATCACCCGGGACGGCTACGACGAGCTCTACCGGTCCGCCCCGGCGGTGTGGACGGGCCGGCCGAACCGGCAGCTCGTCGTCGAGGCCACCGATCTGCCGCCCGGCACCGCGCTGGACGCCGGGGCCGGCGAGGGCGGCGACGCCCTCTGGTTGGCGTCCCGGGGGTGGCGGGTCACCGCGGTCGACTTCTCGCCCGTCGCGCTGGAGCGGGGGGCTGCGAAGGCGGCCGAGCTCGGGCTCGCCGACCGGATCGACTGGCGGCACGAGGACCTCGACGTCTGGACGCCGCCGGAGCGCTCCTTCGACCTGGTCACCGCGCACTACCTGCACGCCACCTGGACCGACCGCACGCGGATGTTCCGACGGCTGGCCGCCGCGGTGGCCCCGGGCGGGATGCTGCTCGTGGTGGGTCACCAGCACGGCGAGGAGTGGGGCCACGGGCACGCCTCCGCGCACGAGGCCGGCGCGCTCTACACGGCCGACGACGTCGCGGCGGTGCTCGACCCCGCGGAGTGGTCCGACATCGTCACCAGGACGCGGGATCGCGATCCGGGAGCTGCCGAGCGGACGGGCAACGTCGTGCCGGACACCGTCCTGGTCGCCCGGCGGAGGCCGGGAGCGCGGTAGCCCGGGAGCCGGTCCGCTGCTCCGCAGGACGTCCGGCTCTGCCCACCGCAGCTGGGCAGAGTCCGATCGCGCGCTCCGTCTCTGCCCGCCGCAGCTGGGCAGAGACTGATCCCGCTCCGGCTCTGCCCGCAGCAGCTGGGCAGAGACTGATCCCGCTCCGGCTCTGCCCGCCGCAGCTGGGCAGAGTCCGATCGCGCGCTCCGGCTCTGCCCAGGTGGAACGGGCAGAGCCGGACCTCGCCGGAGGTCCTCCGGTCGGGCGGCGGTGCGGGATCGCTCAGGAGCGGGGCAGGTCCAGGTCGGCCAGGGCCGCGGCGACCGCGTCGTCGCGCAGCAGCTCGAGCACCAGGAGCCGGTGCACCAGCACGCCGTGGCGGGTGAGCCGCAGGTCGGCCATCCGCAGCCGGGGGAGCGCCGCGCCGCCCGGGCGCGGCTGGGCCGGCGGCGGGTCGAGGAGCCGGGCGCGCTGCAGGTCGGCGACGTCCTCGCGGGCGCCCCAGGCCGTCCAGCCGCGCGGCTCGTCCGCCAGCGGGGTCATCGGCAGCGGCACGCGGTCGCGGCGGCCGACGGCGGCCAGCAGGGCCAACTGCCGCCAGCGCAGCCCCTCGGCCAGCCGCAGGGCGCGGCCGACCAGCTCGGCGTCGATGTCGGGGGAGACGCTGACCTCGGCCAGCAGGTAGCCCAGGTGCCGCACCCGGCGCTCGTCGGTGGACCGGCGGGCGGCGTCGACCACCGCCTCGGCCAGCTCGTCGGCCACCGGCCGGCTGCCGGGTCGGGGGGCGAAGAAGCCGTCGGTGCGCGCCGGCCGGCCGGTGCGGTGCAGCGTGGCGGCGTACTCGACGGCGAAGGCCAGCACCGCACCCGCCCGCACCCGCTCCCGTTCGACCGCGATGCCGGACGCCTCCCCGGCCGCGGTGCGCAGGGCGGCGGCGAACCGGTCGTGCACCTGCACCCGCGCGGTCGCCGGCTCGAACACCACCGTCGCGGCGGCGGAGCACATCGACCCGGCGACCGGGCGACCCGCCTCGATGAGGGCGCGCCCGGTGCTGGTCTGCTCGGCTGCGGTCACGCGGTGATCTTCGTCGGTCCGGCCCCTCGCGTGCATCCCGGGGACGCGGCGGCCTCACCCGCCGGAGGTGGTCAGACGCCTGCCCGCTGCATCAGCGTGCCGCGGCGCAGGTACACGAACCAGGTCACCGCCACGCAGGCGATGTAGAAACCGCAGAAGGACAGCAGCGCCGTCTCCACGCCGCCGGTGGCCCCGTAGGACTCCGAGACGATCCGCGGGATGAAGACCGCACCCAGGGCCCCGACCGCCGAGATGATCCCGACGGCCGCGGCGGTGTCCCGCCGGGCCCGGTAGAGGACGGCCGCCGGGGAGTCGCCCGGGTGGTCGGCGGCGGCCTCGGCGCGGTAGATGATCGGGATCATCCGGTAGGTCGAGCCGTTGGTCATGCCCACGACGGCGAAGAGGACCAGGAAGCTGGCGAGGAACCCGCCGAAGCTGCCGGCGCGCAGGAACGCGATCGCCGAACCGATGGCCAGCGCCTGCCCGACGAACGTGACGACGGTGATCCTCGCGCCGCCCACGCGGTCGGCCAGCCAGCCGCCGAACGGCCGGGACAGCGAGCCGACCAGCGGGCCGAGGAAGGCGTAGCGGTAGGTGTCGGCGGCGAACTCGTTGGCCAGGACCAGCGGGAAGGCGCCGGAGAAGCCGATGAAGGAGCCGAACGCGCCGATGTAGAGGAACGACATCACCCAGGTCTGCTTCCGCCGGGCGATCGCGGCCTGGGCGGCGACGTTGGCCTTCGCGCCCGACAGGTTGTTCATGCCGAACCACGCGCCGAGGACGGCCAGCGCGATGAACGGGACCCAGATCAGCGCGACGTTCTGCACGTAGCGGGTGTCGCCGGCCGCCGTCGTCCCGGTGCCGCCGCCGACGACGGCGAGGGCGCCCGCCGTGACCGCGAGCGGCCCGACCAGCTGGATGATCGCGACCCCGATGTTGCCCCCGGCGGCGTTGAGCCCGAGCGCGAAGCCCTTCTCCCTGTCCGGGTAGAAGAACGAGATGTTCGCCATGGAGGAGGCGAAGTTGCCGCCACCGAAGCCGCAGGCGACGGCGGTCAGCACCCAGAACCAGTACGGCCGGCCGGTGGTCGCCGCCACGGTCAGCAGGGTCACCGGCACCAGCAGCAGGGCGGCGCTGACGACGGTCCAGTTCCGGCCGCCGACGAGGGCCGGCATGAACGTGTAGGGCACCCGCATGATCGCGCCGACGAGCCCCGCGGTCGCCACCAGCCAGAAGAGCTGGTCGCTGGTGAAGCCGTAACCGATCGAGGCCAGGACGGCGGTGGCGATGCTGAACATCTGCCACACGCTGAAGCCGATGTTCTCGGCCAGCACCGACCACGCCAGGTTCCGGCGGGCCACCGGCCGGCCCTGCGGCGAGGCCCAGAAGGCGGGGTCCTCGGGGTTGTAGTCGTCGATCCACCGGGAGCCGCGTCGCCGGCTCGGGGGAGGTGCGGTGCCGACCGCGGGGGCCGGTCCGGTGCCGGTGGTGCGGACGGTCGGGGTCGAGGTCATGGCGCGACGCTAGGAACGGGCCGTTTCCCCGGCGCCGCGCGCGCGTGACCGCTCGGGAACAGTCCGCTCACCCGCGTGCCCCCGCCGCGGTGAGGCCGCGAGCAGCCGTGTGCTCACGGGCGCCCGAGGTGCTGGGAACCGTCGGAGCCCGCTGCCACGATGGCGGCATGCCGATCGAGGTGCGCCCCGCCACCGCATTCGACGACGTCGCGACGATGGTCGGCCCCAAGCGGCCGGATGCGGACGCGTGCTGGTGCCTGAGCTACCGCATCCCGTCCAAGGAGAACCGGGAGCTCCGCGGCCCGGCGCGCGGGGAGCGCGTGCGGCAGCTCCTCGCCCAGAACCCACCACCCGGCGTCCTGGCCTACGACGGCGAGGAGGTGGTGGGCTGGGCGGCGGTCCACCCCCGCGCGGACACCAGCTTCGCCGTCAACCGGAAGATCCCCCGCGTCGACGACCTCGACGTGTGGTCCCTGTGGTGCGTCCGGGTGCGGCCGGGCCACCGGGGGACGGGCATCGCCCACCACCTGGTCGACGGCGCGGTCGCGTTCGCCCGCGCGCAGGGCGCGCCGGCCGTCGAGGCCTACCCGGTCGACAACGGCGGCCGGAAGGTGGACCTCACGATGGCCTACGTGGGCACGCGGTCGCTCTTCGAGCGCGCCGGCTTCGTGCACGCCGCCGACACCGACTCGGTCCTCAACGGCTTCCCGCGCGTGCTCATGCGGCTCGACCTCGGGGCAGGGCGCTAGACCGCGAGGCGGTAGCCGCGCTTGACGACGGTCTCCACCAGCGGCGCACCGAGCCCGGCCCGGAGGCGGGTCACCGCCATCTCCACCGCGTGCCCGTCACCGCCGCCGGGCAGCGAGGCCACCAGATCCGGCCGCGAGACCACGTGGCCAGGCTGCCGGGTCAGCTCCCTGAGGACGGCCAGCGGCCCCGGGGCCAGCTCCACCAGCCGGCCGTCGACGACGGCGGCGTGGCCGCGCACCTGCAGCAGGTGGGACCCGACCTGCAGCACCGGATCGCGCTCGGGCAGCCGGGCGACCACCTCGCGCGCCAGCGCACCCAGCCGGGCGCGCTGGGGCCGGGCATAGGGGATGCCCGCCGCGTCCAGCGGCCCGCCGGTCACCGGGCCGACGGCGACGGCGAGCACCCGGTCGTTGAACGCCGCCACCACCTCCTCGCGCCGGCCCAGCTCGCCGGCCACCTGGAGCAGGCTCGCGGCGGCGGGCGCGCTGGTGAACGTCACCGCGTCGACCCCGCCGGTCGCGATCGCGCCGATGAGCCGGCGCACCGGAGCGACGTCCTCGGGCAGCACCCAGCGGTAGACCGGGACGGTGAGCACGTCGGCGCCGGCGTCCCGCAGCGCCGAGACCAGGTCGGGGAGCGGGGGGGGGGGGGGGCGGGCCGCCGCCCCCCCCCGCGCGCCCGGGGGGGGGGGGGGGGGGCGGGGGGCGTGCTGATGTGGGGGGTGGGGCGGG